>CAYMFP010000308.1:0-3795 GCA_964389385.1 uncultured Phycisphaeraceae bacterium
CGGTCGGAGCCGCAGGCGTCGGGGGCGGGGTGGGGAGCGGGGTGGCGCAGCACGTCCGGCTCTCCGGGCCCGTCGGCGGGGTGGGGCAGGCCGCGGGCGTGCACGCCGAGGCGTGGTTCTCCCTCCCCGGGCGGCACAACCGGATGAACCTGCTCCAGGCCGCGGCCGCCGCGTGCGAGGCGCTGCGCCTCGCCGACCGCCCGGCCCCGGTCATCGAGCGTCTGCTGCGGTCGGCGATCCCGGAGCTGCGCCCGCCGCGCGGGCGGCTGGAACTCGTCGGCTCCGGCGCGCCGGGCGACGAGCCGGCCCTCGTCTTTGTCGACTTCGCCCACACCGACGACGGGCTGCGCAAGGCCCTCGAGGCCCTCCGCCCGCTCGTCGCCCCGGACGCGAGCCTCTGGGCCGTCTTCGGCGCCGGCGGGAACAAGGACGCCACGAAGCGCCCGCGGATGGGCCGCGCGGCCGCGGAACTCGCCGACCGCGTCGTCGTCACCAGCGACAACCCCCGCCGCGAGCCGCCGCACGAGATCGTCTCGCAGATCATCGCCGGCATCCCCGAGCCCGACCGCGACCGGGTCATCGTGCAGGTCGACCGGTCGCGGGCGATCCGCGCGGCCGTGCTCGGTGCGGCCGAGGCCTACGCCGCCCGCCGCGCGGCCTCCGACGACCCCGCCACGGTTTCCCGCGACGTCGTCCTCATCGCCGGCAAGGGGCACGAGACCGAGCAGATCGTCTGCGGCGCGGGGGGCCACCTCGTCTCGCGCCGGTTCGTCGATCAGGAAGAGGCCGCGGCCGCCCTCGCCGAAGCGCGAGCGGCCGTGGAGGGCGAGCCCGGCCGGAGCGGGCGGCCCACGCCTCCCCCCGTGGTGGTCGTCGCCGGCGAGGCCGCGGAGGAGCGGGCGTGAGCTTCTGGACGTTCGAGAACGTGCGCCGAGCGCTCGCCGCCGACTGGATCGCCCCGCCCCGCGACGGGGCGTCGCCGCCGTTCGGCGCCTCCATCGACACGCGATCCCTCCGCCCCGGGCAGATCTTCTTCGCGCTGCGCGGCGAGCGGACCGACGGCCTGCGCTTCCTCCGCGACGCCGCCGAGCGCGGCGCCGCGATGGCCGTCGTCGCCCGCGACGCCGCGATCCCTGCCGACGCGCCGCCGTCCCTGCCGATCGCCGGCGTGGACGATCCGGCCGCCGCGCTCGCGGAACTCGCCCGCGCCTACCGCGCCTCGCCCGCCTTCCGCCCCCGCGTCGTCGCGATCACCGGGAGCAACGGCAAGACGACGACCACGCGTCTGGCCTGCGCCGTGCTCTCCCGCACGCTCCGCGGCACGCAGTCGCCCAAGAGCTACAACAACCACCTCGGGCTCCCGCTGACGCTCCTGAACGCCCGCGAGGACGACGGCTTCGTCGTCTGCGAGGCCGGCACGAGCGGGCCGGGCGAGATCGCCTTCCTCGGCGGCATCGCCCGCCCCGACGTCGCGGTGATCACGAGCGTCGGGCGCGCCCACGTGGAGCGGCTCGGCTCCCTCGCCGGCGTCGCCCGCGAGAAGGCGAGCCTGCTCCGCACCCTCGCCCCCGGCGGCGCGGCGGTCGTGCCCGACGCGCCCGCCGAACTCGACGCGCCCGTCCGCGAGGCCGCTCCCCCGCGGACCGTCCGCTTCGGCGAGTCCGAGGGCGCCGACCTGCGCGTGACCGGGATCGAGGAGTCGCCCCGCGGCCTGGGCTTCCGCCTCGCCGGCGTCGGCGAGGTTTGCCTCCCCATGCTCGGGCGGCACAACGCGTGCAACGCCGCCGCCGCCGCGGCCGTCGGGCTCCAACTGGGCGTCCCGCCGGCGGAGATCGTCGCCGCCCTCGCCTCGGCCGGGGGGGCCGAGATGCGACTCGACCGCCGCGAGGTGCCGCTGGGCGACGGGACGCTGCTCGTCCTGAACGACGCGTACAACGCCAACCCCGAGTCCACGCTCGCCGGGCTGCGCACGCTGCTCGCCCACCCGCGCCCGGAGGGCGGGCGGCGGGTGGCGGTCCTGGCGGACATGCTCGAGATGGGCGACGCCGGGCCGGAACTCCACCGCGAGGTCGGCGAACGCCTGCTGGAACTCGGCGCGCAGGAAACGCTCGGCCTCGCCGTGCTCGTCGGGCCCCTCATGATGTTCTGCGCCGACCGCCTCGCGCGGGCGCTGCCGCCCGAGCGCGTGCTGGCCGTGCCGGACCTCGACGCCGGGCGCGACGCCGAGATCGCCGCCCTGCTGCGTCCGAACGACGTGGTGCTCCTCAAGGGCTCCCGCGGCATGCGCCTCGAGCGCGTGCTCGAGGCCCTGGAGCGGCCCTGCGTCGGCGTTCCGTGACGGCCGCCGCCCCGGTCTCACCACGAAGGGCACAGAGAAGAAGATGGGGTTCAGGAGACGGAGCGGACGCCGACGATGGACTTCACGACTTCAACCAATCCCCTCCCCGCTGCCCGCGGTGCGGTGAATCGCTCTCCGGGCCTGCGCGGCTGCTCCGTGGCGTGCACACCCCCGACTCGGCGAGGAGAGCACGCAGGACGGGGAGAAACGCATCGGACTCGAAGGGTGGAGCGGACGCCAGGCCCCACGCCCTCCTCGACCCGATTCCCCCTCCGTGGCCCTCTGTGACCTCCGTGTCAAATCCCCTCTCCGATCGCGTGAGTCGCCCGAATGCTGTATGAGTTGCTGACGTCGCTGGGGCCGCGCCTGGACGCGGTGGGGCTGGGCTGGCTCGCCTCGCTCATGTACGAGATCGAGTTCCGTGCGCTCCTCGCCGCGGGGGTCTCGTTCCTGTTCGTCGTCGCCTTCGGGCGCCGCACGATCGCGGCGCTGCTGCGCATGAAGATCGGCGACGCCGGCATGAGCGACGCCGAGGCCCTGCGGGCCCACGCCAAGAGCAAGAGCAGCACGCCCACCATGGGCGGCGTGCTCATCTGCGGGTCCATCCTGTTCAGCACCCTCATGCTCGCCGACCTCGGCGTGCGCTACGTCCACCTCGGGCTCGTCGTCGTCCTCTGGCTCGGCGTTCTCGGCGGCTTCGACGACTGGCTCAAGCTCACCGCCGCCCGCCGCGGCACCGGGCGCCAGGGGCTCTACGCCTGGGAGAAGCTCGTCTTCCAGCTCGGCCTCGGCCTCCTCGTCGGCTACTTCGCCTACAACGCCGGGCTCACCGAGGCCGACCCCGAGATGGCCCACGTCGTCAACATCATCGGGCAGCGCACCTTCGAGCCCGGCGGCGAGATCGCGGCCGGCCTGCTCTACATGTCCCGCGGCGTCTACATCGCCGTCGCGATCATGATGATCGCCGGGCTCAGCAACGCCGTGAACATCACCGACGGCATGGACGGGCTCGCCAGCGGCATCGCCACCGCCGTCGCCTTCGGCCTCATGATCCTCGCCGTCATCGCCGGCACCGAGGGCTTCGCCCAGCGCCTGCTCGTCCCGCACGTCCCCTACACCGAGGAACTCGCCGTCATGGCCGGCGCCATGGCCGGCGCCTGCCTCGGCTTCCTCTGGTGGAACTGCGCCCCGGCCATGGTCTTCATGGGCGACACCGGCAGCCTCGCCCTCGGCGGGCTCATCGGCTACATCGCCATCGTCATCCGCCAGGAGCTGCTCGTCCTCATCATGTGCGGCGTCTTCCTCTTCGAGATCGCCAGCGTCGTCATGCAGGTCGGCTACTTCAAGGCCACCAAGGGCAAACGCATCTTCCGCTGCGCCCCCGTGCACCACCACTTCCACCTCGGCGGCTGGACCGAGGGCCAGGTCGTCGCCCGCGCCTGGATCGTCTCCATCCT
>CAYMFP010000309.1:0-294 GCA_964389385.1 uncultured Phycisphaeraceae bacterium
GTGGGGTGGGGTTAGCCGGCGAATTGTTCGAAGAGGGCGGTGGAGAGGTAGCGTTCGCCGAACGAGCACCAGATGGTGACGATGGTCTTGCCGCGGTTTTCGGGGCGGGCGGCGACGCGGGCGGCGGCGCAGACGTTGGCGCCGGTGGAGATGCCGGCGAAGATGCCTTCTTCGGCGATGAGGCGGCGGGCCCACTCGAAGGCTTCCTCGTTCGTGACCTGCTCGACGCCGCTGAGGAGGGAGGTGTCGAGGTTCTTGGGGATGAAGCCGGCGCCGAGGCCCTGGATCTTGTGC
>CAYMFP010000309.1:304-3788 GCA_964389385.1 uncultured Phycisphaeraceae bacterium
CGGGCCGGGCTGTCCGCCGGAGATGACGGGGGAGGCGGCGGGCTCGACGGCGATCGCCTGGAGGTCGGGCTTTTTCGTGCGGAGGTAGCGGGTGGCGCCGGTGATGGTGCCGCCGGTGCCGACGCCGGAGACGAGGATGTCGACGGCGCCGGCGGTGTCCTCCCAGATCTCCGGTCCGGTGGTCTTCTCGTGGATGGCGGGGTTGGCGGGGTTGTCGAACTGCCCGGGCATCCAGGTCTTCCCGCCCTCGGCGAGGATCTCGTTGGCCTTGGCGATGGCGCCCTTCATGCCCTCGCCCGCGGGGGTGAGGACGAGGTTCGCGCCGAGGGAGCGGAGGAGGACGCGGCGCTCGATGCTCATGCTCTCGGGCATGGTGAGCGTGATCTTGTAGCCGCGGGAGGCGCAGACGAAGGCGAGCGCGATGCCGGTGTTGCCGCTGGTCGGCTCGACGACGGTGGTGTCCTTGTCGACGAGCCCCTTCGCCTCGGCGTCGGAGATCATCGCCTCGGCGATGCGGTCCTTGACCGAGCTCATCGGGTTGAACGCCTCGCCCTTGAGCAGGACGGTCGCGTGCCCGGCCGGGATCACGCGGTTGAGGCGGACGAGGGGCGTGTCGAAGACGGTGCCGGTGATGGACTGGAAGACCTTGCCGCGGGCCATCGGGGTGCTCTCCTGAACGGGGTTGCCCGTCCGCGGGGTTGCGCCGGATAGGATCGCGCCGATGCACGACGCCTCCCAGACCAACGGCCCGTCGGGCGGGGAATTCGCGGATCTCGCGGAGCGGGTGGCAGCTTCGATCTCCGGAGACAGCAGGATAAGCCGCCTGCACCGCCCGCCGCCGCCCGACCCGCGGGAAGTCCGCGCGATCCTCGACGACCTGCTCGACCTCGTCTTCCCGGGGTACCTGCGGTTCCGGGTCCGCGAGGGCGTCGGCCTGCGCGAGGCGGTGGGCGTGCGGCTGCGGGACGTCGCGGGGCGGCTGGCCCGGCAGATCTGCGCGGCCGCGGAGTGCGGCCGCGCCGGGTGGGCCGAGACGGCGGCGCAGGCGTTCCTCGACCGCCTGCCGCACGTGCGGCAGATGGTCTCGCTGGACGTCCAGGCGGCGATGGACGGGGACCCGGCCTGCCGGTCGCACGCGGAGGCGGTCCTGTGCATGCCGGGGGTGCACGCGGTGGCGGTGCACCGGCTGGCGCACGAGCTGCTGCGGCAGGCCGTGCCGCTCGTCCCGCGGATGATGTCGGAGCTGGCGCACGCGCGGACGGGGATCGACATCCACCCCGGGGCGCGGATCGGGAGGTCGTTCTTCATCGACCACGGCACGGGCGTGGTGATCGGGGAGACGACGCGGATCGGCGACCACTGCAAGATCTACCAGGGCGTGACGCTGGGGGCGAGGTCGCTGCGGCTGGACGAGCGGGGGCGGGTGGAGCGCGTGCCCAAGCGGCACCCGACGCTCGAGGACCACGTGACGGTCTACGCGAACGCGACGATCCTCGGCGGGGACACGGTGGTGGGGGCGGGGAGCATCGTCGCCGGCGGCGTGTACCTCACGCGGTCGGTGCCGCCCGGGCACGTCGTGCACGGCCCGAAGGTGGAGATGTCGCTGCGCCCGAACCCGGAGCGCCCGCACCCGAACTTCGACATCTGAGCCTGCGGCGGGCGGGTCAGAACTCGAACCCGTTCTGCTGCAGCAGGATCTGGGCGATCGCCGAGGCGACGCCGGCCGGGAGGTAGAGCCCCTTGGCGAGCCCGCTGTCGGACTTGACGTAGACGTAGTACAGCATCGCCAGCCCGGTGCACCCGAGGAACGGGGTGAGGATGCCGACGATCGCCCACCCGGTCTCCTCGCTGGCGAAGGCCTCGACGACGGCGGCGATGAGGCCGACGAGCGCGGCGGCCGAGGCGATGGCCATGACGGCGAGCAGGGCCGTGTTGTTGTCCATGAAGGCGAACGCCGCGCCCGCCAGCAGGATCGAGAACACGAGCCCGATCCACCCGTAGGGGAGTTCGCCGACGCTCGGCCGCGAGCGGGCTTGCTTGGGCGCCTTCTCCTGCACGATCCGCGTGCGCTGCGCCCGCCCCGTGGCGACGTTGTAGCCGCACTGGACGCAGATGACCCCGTCCGCCGGCATCGCGCGGGCGCAGGAGGGGCAGGGCTTCTGGTCCTTGCCGAGGAGGCGTCCGTCGTCGGTCTGCTGCAGCCCGTCGAGCATGTCGAAGCCGCCCGCGTGCGCGGACGCCGCCGGGCGCGGGGCGGACGGCACGGGAGGGGGCGGGGCCGCCGGGGCCCGCTTCGCCCGGGCCCGCTCCGCGCACTCCCGGCAGGCGTACCGGCCCTGGGCGTCCTTGATGCGCGGCCTGTCGGAGCAGTCCGCCCCGCAGAGGCAGCACTGCTTGACGGCGGGGCCGGACGGGGCCGTGGACATCGCGGGTCTCCTCCTCGTGCGCCAGTATGGCGTTCGGGCCCGGGGCTGTCCAGCCGCCCGGCCGCGGCGCCGGGCCGCGGTCCGGGCCCGCCCGGCGGACGCTCCGCCTATCGTGCGGCCCGGCGCGTTGAGGGACGTCCGGGAACGCTCCGGGCGCGGGCCGCGGCCCCGCCGTTTCTGCCGAGGGAATCCATGCCGAAGACGCTGAGCACCGCGACGAGCGAGTTCGAGAAGGTGGACCGCTGCCAGGGCCTCGACCACCGCCCGCGCGTCCTGCTCGGCAAGATGGGCCTCGACGGGCACGACCGTGGCGTCAAGGTCATCGCCCGCGCCCTGCGCGACTCGGGCGTGCACGTCATCTACTCCGGGCTCTGGCAGACCCCCGCCAGCCTCGCCATCAGCGCCCGCGACGAGGACTGCGACGTCATCGCCGCGAGCATGATGAGCAACTCGCACCTGACGCTCGGCCCGCGCCTCGTCGCGGCCTGCCGCGAGGTCGGGCGCGCCGACATCCCGATCCACATGGGGGGCATCCTTCCGCAGGAGGACATCCCGGCCCTGCTCGAGGGCGGCGTCAGCCGCTGCTTCACCACCGGCACCGGCCTGCTGGAGATCGTCGAGGCCGCCAAGAGCACCGTCTCCGCCTACACCCCGGAGATCGAGGGCGCCCACCCCACGGCCCAGCTCGCGCGGGACATCTCGCTCGAGCACGCCGGGCGCAGCGTGCGCGCGGGCGCCGCGCGGGCCCGCCCGCGGCGCGTGATCGGCGTCACCGGCTCGCCGGGCGCCGGCAAGAGCACGCTCGTGGCGCAGCTCGTCGGGGAGTACGCCCGCCGGGCCGCGGAGGAGGCCGCGATGGGGCGGTGCGCCGTCGTCGCCTACGACCCGATGAGCCCGATCACCGGCGGCGCGCTGCTCGGCGACCGCCTGCGCGTGGACTTCAACAACCTCGGCGAGAGCGTCTTCTACCGCAGCCTGGCGATCCGGGGCGAGGACTACGCCTCGCTCAACGGCGTGATCGAACTCATCGGCGGCGCCTGGCGGGACGGTGGGGGTGG
>CAYMFP010000310.1:0-3780 GCA_964389385.1 uncultured Phycisphaeraceae bacterium
GGTGGGGGCGCCGGGCTGGCCGCGGGCGGTTCGGGGCGTGGGGCCGGGGCGGGCCCGGATCCGCCGCCACGCCGGCCCGACGTTTCGAACCCCATCTCGTGCGCCGCGGCCACCGGGACGCCCGGCCGCGCGGGCCGGCGGGGTTGGAGAACTTCCTACACTCCCGCCCCATGATCGACCTGAAGGCCCTGCGCGAAGATCCCCGGCGTTTCCGCGACGGCGCGAGGAAGAAGAACGCCGCGGTCGACATCGACCGGATCCTGGAGCTGGACGCGCGGCGGCGCGCGCTGCTCGCCGAGCAGGAGAACCTGCGGGCGGAGCAGAACCGGATCGCCAAGGAGACGGGGCCGGCGCTCGGGCAGCTCATGGGGCGGCTCAAGAAGGCGGAGGGGGAGGAGCGGGCGCGGCTGGAGGCCGAGGCGGAGGAGATCAAGGCCCGCCCGCAGCAGCTCAAGGCCCGGATCCAGGAGCTGGAGGCGGAGCTGCAGGGCGTCGGGCCGGAGCTGGACGCGCTGCTGCTGACGGTGCCGCTGCCGCCGGACGAGGACGTGCCGGTGGGGGCGTCGAGCGAGGACAACGTCGAGATCCGGCGCTGGGACGCGCCGCCCCCCCACGGCTTCTCGGCGGCGAAGACGTTCGAGGAGAACAAGGGGTTCGCGCCGCGCTCGCACGTCGAGCTGATGGAGCGGCTGGGGATGGTGGACTTCGAGCGGGGGATCAAGCTCGCCGGCTCGCGGAGCTACGTGCTGAAGGGGGACGGCTTCGCGCTGCACCAGGCGATCCTCCGGTACGCGCTGGACTTCATGGTGGCGCGGCACGGCTTCACGCCGGTGAGCGTGCCGACGCTGGTGCGCGAGGAGGCGATGGTCGGCACCGGGTTCTTCCCGGCCGGGCGCGACCAGACGTACCAGGTGGAGGAGTCGAAGCGCGGGGGCGGGTACGACATGTTCCTGACCGGCACGGGCGAGGTCGGGCTGATGGGGCTGCACGCCGGGGAGATCCTCGACGAGGCGAGCCTGCCGCTGCGGTACGTGACGGTCTCGACCTGCTACCGGCGCGAGGCCGGTGCGGCGGGGAAGGACACGGCCGGGCTCTACCGGATCCACCAGTTCGACAAGGTGGAGCAGGTGGTGATCTGCCGGGCGGACGAGCAGGAGTCGCGCCGCTGGCACCGGGCGATGATCGGGTACGTTGAGGAACTCCTCCAGAGCCTCGGGCTCCCCCACCGCCTCCTCCAGTGCTGCACGGGGGACCTGGGCGTCAAGAACGCGGACATGGTGGACATCGAGTGCTGGATGCCCAGCCGCGGGCCGGACGGCCCGGACGGGCGCCCGACGGGGGCGTACGGGGAGACGCACTCGGCAAGCCGGCTGTACGACTTCCAGTGCCGGCGGCTCAACATGCGCTACCGCCCCGGGGGAGAGGGGGGCAAGGGACCGACCGTGTTCTGCCACTCGTTGAACAACACGGTGGCGGCCTCGCCGCGGATCCTGATCCCGCTCGTGGAGATCTACCAGAACGCGGACGGGTCGATCACCGTGCCGGAGGTGCTGCGCCCGTACATGCAGGGGCGGGAGCGGATCGGCTGACGCTGGGCGATCGGCGAAGAGCGGCCCGGGGCTTCCGGATGGCCTCGGGCCGCCCGAACTCTTCACAGGGCGGGGCGGGAGGGGACCTTCGTCTCACTTCCGCCACCCGGGCGGGTCGGAGCCGGGGAAGGACTCTTGCGAGGCCTCGTCGATCCGCTCCTCGCGGGTGGCCTCGCGTTCTTCACGCTGGGGGCGGTCCGCGGCCATGGGGACGCGTTTGGGCTCGCCCTTCTCGTCGCGCTTCTGACGCTCGTTGCGGCGTTCGGGGTCGTCCTGGGGACGGGCCTGGCCGCGGGGATCCTGATCATCGACCTTGCGTGCGTTCGCGACGGCCGGCGGGGGGTTGCGGGAGTCCATGTCCTCGTTGCGTTCGTAGGGGTTGCCCGACCGCGTGTCCGGCTGCATCTGCTTTTCCTGCATCGTGCGTCTCCATTGGCGGCCGGCGCTTCGGGTCGGGCCCGACGCCCCGCGTACCGGAGATGGGTTCGCCCGGCGACCGGGCCGGATGCTCACCGGAGGGGGGCGGGGGGAGCAGCCCGAGGAGGCGACACGGGGCTTCGCCCCGGGTATGATTCTCCCGGAGAACGGATTTCTCCGAGGGGAGAGCCTCATGATGCGTTCCGTCTGCCTCTGCGTCGTCCTCGGGTCGTCGGCCGCGGTCGCTCAGGTCTTCGACATCACCGGCGTTGCGCCGGAGAACTCGTCGGGCATCCGCGAGCTGAGCGGGACGAGCAACGGCGTCGCCTGGACGATCAGCCCGACGGACTACTACCGGCCGTTCTCGGTGCTGGACGGGACGTACCAGGGGTTCACCGGGCCGAACTTCCGGCCGAGCCTGCCGATGAGCGACGTGGCCCACATCGGGGCGCTGGACTTCACGCTGACGTTCGAGGAACCGATCGAGGACCTGGTGGTCTTCGTGAGCGAGAACAGCTCGGACCTCGCCTGGCTGGACATGGGCATCGAGGCGACGCCGGTCTCGGGCGACGTGCGCACCGCGGGCACGGCGTTCGGGCCGTCGACGTGGTTGGGCGGGGTCGTCCGCCTGCGGGTGGACGGCGACACGCTGGAGAG
Organism: uncultured Phycisphaeraceae bacterium; assembly: GCA_964389385.1. Classification (GTDB taxonomy): domain Bacteria; phylum Planctomycetota; class Phycisphaerae; order Phycisphaerales; family UBA1924; genus CAYMFP01. The sequence continues at coordinate 2,664 of CAYMFP010000310.1, forward strand.
CGTGGGGCTGACCCCCTGGAACTCGCTGAACGTGGCGTTCGCGCCGACGTGCCGGGCCGACTACGACGCCAGCCTGAGCATCGACGTTCAGGACCTGCTCGCGTTCCTGGGCGCGTTCCGGAGCGGCACGGGCGACTTCGACGCGAACGGGTCGGTGGACGTCCAGGATCTGCTGGCGTTCCTCGGCGCGTTCCGGAAGGGGTGCTGAGGCCCGCGGGGGGCTGGCGTCCGGTGATGGCGGGGCCGCCGCCCGAAACGCCGCGTCAGGAGATGACGATCGGCTCGACGCCCTCCGGCAGGGCCCGCAGGAAGAGCCGGCCGTAGGGCTTGGTCTTGACGCGCGGGTCGAGGATGACGACGCGTCCCTTGTCCTCGTGCGAGCGGACGAGGCGGCCGAAGCCCTGCTTGAAGCGGATGACGGCGCGGGGGATGGTGTCCTCGGCGAAGGGGGAGCCGCCGCGGGCCTGGATGCGCTCGCACCGCGCCTCGGTGAGGGGGCGGTCGGGCGGGTCGAAGGGGAGGCGCGTGATGATGACGTTGCGGAGGGCCCGCCCGCGGACGTCGACGCCCTGCCAGAAGCTGGCGGCGCCGAAGAGGACGGCGTCGCCGCGCTCGCGGAAGCGTTGGAGGATGGCGGTGCGCGAGCCGTCGGCCCCCTGGGCGAGGAGTTCGTAGCCGAGGGCCTCGAACGGGCCGCGGAGTTCGCCCGCGGCCTGGTTGAGCAGGGCGAAGCTGGTGAAGAGGACGAACGCCCCGCCGTCGGTGGCGACGACATGATCGTGGATGCGTTGGCAGAGGTGGCGGAGGTAGAGCATGTCGCCGGCGCCGCCGCCCGAGCGCGGCTCGGGCATGGTCTTGTCGACGTAGACCTCCACCTGCTTCCTGTAATCGAAGGGCGATCCGAGCTGGAGGGTCTTGGCGCCCCACGAGCCGGTGCGGGACATGAAGTGGGCGAAGGCGGTCTCGGCCTGCTCGGTCGGCTCGCCGGGCTTGGCCGTGCGGGTGGCGAGGGTGGCGCTGGTGAGGATGGTGGAGTGCTCTTTCTCGAAGAGCTGGGCCTTGAGGATCGGGGCGACCTCGATGGGGGAGCAGGCGATCTTGACGCGCATCCGCCCCC
>CAYMFP010000311.1:0-3763 GCA_964389385.1 uncultured Phycisphaeraceae bacterium
CGGGTCAGCGGGTGGGGCGGGTGGTGTATTCGGGGAGGAGGGGGATGGGGGCGGGGGTTTGTGGTTAGGGCGTCGGAGGCGGCCTAGAGGCGGGCGTCGTCGGGGGTGGTGTGGGCGGAGGGACGGGTCTGGCGCGGGGTTGGGGGGGTGGAGGTTTGGCAGCCGGAGCGGAAGACGGTGAGGAAACTCGGCAGGTCGTGGACGTCGGCGTCCTCGTCGATATCGAGGTCGGTGCGATCGTCTTGGGCGCGGTGGGCAAGGAGGTCGGCGACGGAGGATCTACCGGAACGCGGGCGCTCGGAGTTGCGGAGAGCGGGACGGCACGGGAAATGCACGTCGGCGCGCGTGCGCCCTCGGTTGAGGGCTCGCGTTCGCGAAAGGGCGTGCGTCCTCGGTTATGGACGCTCGCCGGAACGGGCATGCTCGGCGGCCCGTCTCGGGGCTCGTCGTGGGGTCAGGCCTCGACGGGTTCGCCCTTGCGTTGGCTCTCGTACTGGGCGATGACCTCCTGCTGGACGTGGGGCGGGCAGGGCTCGTCGTGGCTGTACTCCATGGTGTAGGAGCCGGCGCCCTGGGTCATGCTCTTGAGGCGCGTGGCGAACTGGGCGATCTCGCCCTGGGGGACCTCGGCGACGATGGTGACCATGTCGCCGGCGAGCATGCGGGTGTCGGAGACGCGGCCGCGCTTGGTGGAGAGGTCGCCGGTGACGTCGCCCATGCACCCGCTGGGGCAGGTGACCTCGACGCGGACGTAGGGTTCGAGGAGGGCGGGGCTGGCCTTGCGGAAGGCGTCCTGGAAGGCGCGTTTGCCGGCGGTGACGAAGGCGACTTCCTTGGAGTCGACGGGGTGGTGCTTGCCGTCGGTGACCTCGACGCGGACGCCGACGACGGGGTATCCGGCGACGACGCCCTCCTCCATGGCCTGGCGGACGCCCTTCTCGATGGCGGGCATGAACTGCTTGGGGATGGTGCCGCCGACGGTGGCGTTGATGAACTCGAGGGGGCCCTCGGAGTCGGCGGGGAGGGGGGAGAGGCGCATGTAGACCTCGCCGAACTGCCCGGCGCCGCCGGTCTGCTTCTTGTGGCGGTGGTGGCCCTCGGCGGTGGCCTGGATGGTCTCCTTGTAGGCGACCTTGGGGGGGCGGGTCTCGAGGTGGAGGTGGTACTCCTTCTCGAGCTTCTCGGCGGCGACGCGGAGGTGCAGCTCGCCGAGGCCCATCATGACGGTCTCGCGGGTGGCGGCGATGCGCTCGACGCGGAGGCAGGGGTCCTCGGACATGAGCTTGTGGACGGCGGTGGCGAACTTGGCCTCCTCGCCGCGGTCCTTGAGTTCGACGGCCATGCCGAAGACGGGCTTGGGCATGGGCAGGGGCTTGAGGTGGACGCCGTCGTAGTCGTGGTCGGCGTGGAGGACGGCGTCGAAGGCGATCTCGTCGAGCTTGGCGATGGCGCCGATGTCTCCGGGCCCGAGGGCGTCGACCTCGGCGTGGTCCTTGCCCTGGCGTTTGAAGAGGTGGGCGACGCGGACGGGCTTCTTGCCGTCGCCGATGAAGAGGTCGCTCTTGGCGCGGACGGTGCCCTGGTGGACGCGGAAGACGCCGAGCTTGCCGAGGAAGGGGTCGGCGGCGACCTTGAAGATGTGGGCGAGGAGGGGCTTGTCCGGGTCGGCGTCGGGGGTGACGGGCTTCTCGACGGCGCCCTCGGGGGTTTCGAGGGTCTTGAAGAACGGTCGGGGGTTGCCCTCGTTGGGGCTCGGGAGGAGGGAGGCGAAGATGTGGAGGAGTTCGGGGATGCCGGCGCCGGTCTTCGCGGAGCAGTAGGCGATGGGGACGAGGTGGGCCTCGCGGAGGGCCTGCTCGAAGGCGGCGTGGACGCGGGCCGGGTCGAGGGCGGAGTCGTCGCCGGTCTCGAGGTAGTTGGTCATGAGGTCCTCCTGGACCTCGACGATCTGCTCGACGATGCGGGCGTGGGCCTCCGGCTCGCTGCTGAACATCGTGGCCGGGCCGTCGGCGTGCTCGAAGACGTCGGCGACGCCGGAGCGGTCGGCGAGGGGGAGGTTGATGGGCAGGCACTCGGGGCCGAACTCCTCGCGGATGGTCTCGGTGAGGTTCCAGAGGTCGGCGGCGGGGTCGTCGATCTTGTTGATGATGATGAAGCGGGGGAGGTCGCGGTCGCGGGCGACCTTCATCATGCGGCGGGTCATGGGCTCGATGCCGCGGACGGCGTCGACGACGATGCAGGCGGTCTCGACGGCGGGGAGGCAGCCGATGGTGTGCCCGGCGAAGTCGGAGAGGCCGGGCCCGTCGATGAGGTTGACGAGGTGGCCCTCGGACTCGAAGTGGAGGGTGGTGGGACGGAGGGAGTGGCGGTGGGCCTTCTCCTCGTCCAGGAAGTCCGACTGGGTGGTGCCGTCCTCGACGGAGCCCATCCGCTGGATCGTGCCGGTGGCGAAGAGGAGTCGCTCGGCGAGGGTGGTCTTGCCGGCGCCGCTCTGCCCGGCGAGGAGGATGTTGCGGATGTCGTCGGGACGGCGTGCTTGAAGGCTGCTGGAGGACCTTTGTACGTTGGCGGCCATGGGACCGACCTCCTTCCCGCCCCCGCGGCTGGGCGCGGGGCGGGTCGAGCCCGGTCTTGCCCGTCGTCGCGGCCGCCCGCCTGCCGGGCGGGGGCAGACGGTCCGGCGGGTCGGGCGGCCGTCGGGAGGGACACGGCTCGGCGAGCCGTGCCACCATCTCGGCGGCGGGGCCGACGGACGACCCGCCGCGGCCGGTGGTCAGGCGTCCGGATCGCCGGAAGCCCTGGGGAGTCCAGGATCCGGGCGTCGGGCCAGCCGGTCGGCGAACGCCTGATGATAACGTGTCGTCGATGACAGCGGAAGGGGTTCGGGCGATCTCGGGCGTGCGGCCGCGGGCGAGGGGCGCGGTCGGCGGCGAGCGGCGCGACGCCTCCCGGCGGACGTGGAGCGTCGGGTGCGTTCGCCGAGGCGGGGCAAGGGTTTACGGCGGCGGGGCGGGCTGTGGAAGAGCGACACGGGATGCGAGGGGTTTTCCTCGAACTGTGTGTGGGGACAGGAAAAGCCTTGCGGGGCGGCGGAGGGTCCCATAGCTTGGGTGCGGGCGGCAGTTCTGCCGTCGAAGAGGAGTTTTTCAATCAGGAGAGGGCCATGCAGAAGCTTTGCGCTTTGTTATGCGCGGCCGGTTTGTCGGTCGCGGCCGGCGCTCAGACGTTCGATCTGACGGATCCGGACGGGCTGACGGTGAGCGGCTCGTTCTCGGGCTCGATGCCGAGCGAGGGGGCGGTGGTGTTCACGCTGCTGATCGACGAGGTGAGCAACGCGCTCGGTTCGTGGCTGAACATCCAGACGTTCAACGCGGACGACGTGAACCTGATGGACACGGAGATCGCGCTGTTCGACGCGGCCGGGAACTTCATCGCGGCGGACGACGACGGCAACATCAACGACCCGCCCGGAGACATTCTCTACAGCCTGCTGACGTTCGGCGTGAACGACCCGTTCCCGATGGACGCGACGCCGGGCGAGGACGGGGAGCTGGCGGCCGGGCTCTACATCCTGGTCGTGGCCGGGTACGACACGGTCTGGGGCGACACGCTGATGGAGACGACGTTCGGCGCGTCGTCGGGGGACTTCGACCTGCTGGTGACGTACGGCGTGCCGGCTCCGGGCGCGGCCGCGGTGCTGGGCGCGAGCGGGCTGCTGGCGCTGCGCCGGCGGCGGTGATCCGCCCCCACCCCCACCCCCACC
>CAYMFP010000312.1:0-3745 GCA_964389385.1 uncultured Phycisphaeraceae bacterium
GGAGTGGCAGCTGCAGGGGGTGCTGTCGCGGACGGCGCGGGCGCACTTCGCGGAGGGGACGAAGCTGCTCGTGAGCCGTGCGATCCACAGGTTCGCGCCGCGCGGGGAGCGTCCGTACCCGACGATCACGGTGGTGACGCCGTGCCTGAACGCGGCGGGGACGATCGAGCAGACGCTGCTGAGCGTGCTGGAGCAGGGGTACCCGAGCCTGCAGTACATCGTGGTGGACGGGGGGTCGACGGACGGGACGCTCGAGATCCTGGAGAAGTACCGGCCCCGGCTGGCGGCGGTGATCACGGGCGCGGACGCGGGGATGTACGACGCGATCGCGGAGGGCTTCGGGCACGCGGTCGGCGAGGTGATGGGGTACCTGAACGCCGACGACACGCTGGAGCCCGGGGCGCTGTGGAAGATCGGCGAGCACTTCCGCGACCACCCGGAGACGAAGATCGCGTACCACGAGGACACGATCGAGTGCAACGGGTGGCGGTTCCCGAACCGGGCGCAGCCGCGGGTGGACCTGCTGAAGCTGCTGGGCGGGCACATCCTGTTCCAGGACGGCGTGTGGTGGCGGCGGGAGGTGTACCGTGCGGCGGGGGGGCCGGACCGGGCGCTGCGGCTGGCGGGGGACTACGACCTGTGGCTGCGGCTGGGGCGGCACGGGAAGTTCACGCGTCTGCCGGGGCACGTGAGCTGCTTCCGCAAGCGTCCGGGGCAGCTCTCGGAGCGGATGGAAGCGTACGAGGCGGAGCGGCGGGCGGCGCGCGATCGGGCGCTGGCGTCGCTGCCGGCCGCGCGGCGCCTGCGGATGCTGCCGATGGCGGCGGTGCGCCGGGCGGCGGACGCGGCGGAGGCGGTGCTGCGTCCGCGTCGGCTGTGGTACCCGCTGGACCCGCACCCGGCGCTGCCTCCGGTGGACAGCCGCCCGCAGAGCGCGGTGACGCCGCGCTGCCCGCTGACGAACCGCCCGCCGGACCGGCTGCTGTTCAGCAGCCCGGACACGCGTTTCGGGGAGCCGGTGCTGACGCGGTTCTACTACTGCGAGGGGTCGGACACGGTGGTGGCCTCGCCGGAGCTGTCGCGCGAGGAGCTGATGGAGCTGTACCAGCGGCACTACTCGCGGCCGCGGACGGAGCCGCGCCCGCCGGCGCCGGGGCTGTTCAGCCCGTACCAGCGCTGGCGCGGGGGGGCGAGGTGGCGGGCGATCGACGCGAAGGTGGCGGACCGGCTGCGTCTGCCGCCGAAGGCGGCGAACTGGGTGAACCGGCACCAGCTCAAGGACTGGGCGGAGGTGAGCCTGGACGAGCTGTTCGCGAACCTGCGGGGGCTGGCGGACCCTCGGGACGCGGGGGTGCGTTTCCTGGAGGTGGGGTGCTTCAACGGGGACCTGCTCGACCGGATCCGCGAGCGGACGCGGTGGACGACGGCCGGCGTGGAGCCGAACCCGGAGGCGGCCGAGGAGGCGCGGCGTCGCGGGCACGCGGTGCACACGGCGCTGGCGGAGGAGTGCTGGCGGATCGTGCCGGAGGGGGAGCGGTACGACGTGGTGTTCCTGGGGCAGGTGATCGAGCACATCGAGCGGCCGTACGACTTCGCGCGGCGGATCCGGCACCTGATGCCGGACGGGGGGCTGCTGGTGCTGAGCACGCCGAACCTGGACTCGCGTCAGATCGACCTGTTCGGCCCGACGTGGAGCCACTGGCACCCGCCGTACCACCGGGTGCTGTTCGGGCGTCGGGGGCTGCGTCTGCTGGGGGAGCGGTCGGGGTTCCGGCTGGCGCGGATGCGGAGCTACTCGAACAGCAACTGGACGCTGCTGAGCCGGAAGCTGAACGAGTTCGGGCTCGGGGGGAGCGTGCCGCACGACTGGAGCCCGCCGCCGGAGGAGCTGGCGCGGGCGCGTTCGCTGGCGGCGTGGAGCAAGCTGCTGTGGGACTGGCGCGGGCTGGGCGACTACAGCTTCGCGGTGTTCCGGGCGGAGTAGCCGTCCGCGGGAGGGCGGGGCCCTCCGGAACGGGAAGCCACGCATGTACCGCTACGCGAAGACGGGCGACTACACGCTCGGGAACTACACCAACACGAAGGTCTACCAGCACGCGTTCCTGAGGGACTGGCTGCCGCGGTACGCGGGGGCGGGGAAGCGGGTGCTGGAGGTCGGGGCGAACGAGAACGTGTCGGTGCTGGGGGCCCTGGAGGCGGCGGAGAAGTGGATCGCGGACCCGTACGAGGCGATGGCGGGCGCGAGGCTGACGGAGGTTCCGGACCTGGGGGCGGAGTACCGGATCTCGCGGTGCCTGATCGGGGTGGACTCGCACGCGCTGCCGTCGGACCACTTCGACCTGATCTTCTCGTCGTCGGTGCTGGAGCACATCGGGCAGGAGGCGGCGGGGTACGACTGCGGCTTCACGCGGACGCCGCCGGAGGCGCAGGAGGCGCCGCGGCGGGCGTTCTGCGCGGAGTGCTTCCGGCTGCTGCGTCCGGGGGGCGTGACGATCCACACGATCGACCACGGGGTGCGGAACCTGACGTACGACGCGAACTTCCTCGGCGTCGGGTTCCGGCCGCTGCTGGACGAGCCGCGGTTCACGCTCGAGCAGATGTGGTCGGACCCGGAGGCGCTGCGGCAGCCGACGCTGTGGCGGGACCCGAGGAAGCCGATGCCGGAGGAGCAGCGGCGTCTGCACACGGTGCTGCTGCTGGGGTACCGCAAGCCGGAGGAGGCGGCGCGGCGTTTCGCGCGGCGTCCGCCGGCGTCGGCGGAGGCCGAGCGGGCGCGGGCGGAGGCGGCGGCGCTGCGGCGGGAGGCGGCGGCGCTGCGCGCGGAGGTGGCGGCGCTGCGGGCGCGGGCGGGCTGAGGAACGCGAGGCGGCCCGGCCGCCGGGGAGCGAGCATGGACCTTCCGAAGATCTCGATCGTGACGCCGAGCTACAACCAGCGGCGGTTCCTGGCGTGGACGATGCGTTCGGTGCTGCTGCAGCGGTACCCGAACCTCGAGTACATCGTGATGGACGGGGGGTCGACGGACGGGTCGGCGGAGTACATCGCTTCTGTGGGGGACCGGCTGGCGCACTGGCAGTCGGCGCCGGACGGGGGGCAGGCGGCGGCGGTCCGGGCGGGGCTGGACCGGAGCACGGGGGAGATCTGCGCGTGGCTGAACTCGGACGACATGCTGGCGCCGGGGGCGCTGCAGTTCGTGGCCGAGTACTTCCGCCGGAACCCGGAGGTGGACATGGTCTACTCCAACCGGGTGTTCGTGGACGAGAACAACCGGGTGGGCTCGTACTGGATCCTGCCGGAGCACAGCGACTACCTGATGATGCACTGGGACCTGATCCCGCAGGAGACGGCGTTCTGGCGCCGCTCGCTGATGGACAGGGTCGGGGGCGTGGATCCCTCGTACCGGTTCGCGCTGGACTACGACCTGTTCGTGCGGTTCATGAAGCAGGGGCGGCTGGCGCGGGCGAAGCGGTTCCTGGGGGCGTTCCGCCTGCACGGGGACAGCAAGACGCAGAGCCAGATCAACACGATCGGGGCGCAGGAGATCTACCGCGTGCGGACGACGCACGGGATCACGTTCGGGCGGAAGGCGCACTTCCGGGGGTTCAAGTTCAGCAAGAGCGTGGAGCTGCGGTCGATCGTGTGGTCGCGGACGGGGCGGACGATGCCGGGGTCGCTGCCGGGGATCGGGTGGAACTACGGGGACCTGTGGGGCGGGCTGCTGGACGCGGAGGGGTTCCCGGCGCCG
>CAYMFP010000313.1:0-3736 GCA_964389385.1 uncultured Phycisphaeraceae bacterium
CACCCCATCCCACCCCACCCCATCCCATCTCACCCTCAACCCGTCACGCCTCGCCTCGTCCCACTCCGCCCCGCCGCCGACCCTACTTCTTTGGAGCAACGCCATGAGCGCCGTCTGCGTCCTCACCCCGGTCGTGATCGCCTCGTGGCCCGCGATGAGCGCGGCCGTCGTCGGCGTGGCCGGGACCCTCGGTTTCTCGGTCGTCCCGGTCGCCACCGTTCGGCAGCGGCGTCAGTCCGGAGAACGCGTCGTGACGGAGATCGAGGGGAGCGAGGTGCTCGAGGAGGCCATGGGCGAGCGGGAGAAGATCGTCATCCGGCGCGACGACGCGGAGATCGAGTTCAGCCGCGACGAGCGCGGCGCTCTCCGCCTCTGCGTCACCGGCAAGGGATCCAAGGCCGAACTCGACCGGCTCGGGCGCGAGGTGGCCGGGCGCGTCGTCCAGCAGTTCGCCTACCACCGCCTGATGACCGAACTCAAGGCCCGCGACTTCGGCGTCGTCGAGGAGCACGTCGGGGCCGATCAGTCCATCAACGTCCGCGTCCGCCTCAACCGCTGACCGCGTCACCCGTCCTCCCGCCGTCCACGGCCCCCAGGGAACCCGCCATGGAGCAGCCCGAGTTCGAGATCACCATCGCCCCGGACGGCAAGGTCCGCGTCCACGTCACCGGCGTCAGCGGCGAACGCTGCCTCGAGTACGCGGACATGATCCGGGAGATCGTCGGCCGCGAGGAGAGCCGCGATCTGACGCGCGAGTACTACGCCCCGGACGGCTCCGTCCGCATCGGCGTCCAGCAGCAGATCCACGTCCGGGAAACCCCCGGCGTCTGATCGTGTCACTCCATGGAGTGCCCGAACTGCACATTCCGGAGCATCCCCGGCTCGACGGTCTGCGCGCGCTGTGGTTCGCGTCTCGACCTCGACGCGCTGCCCGTGGAGCCGCCCAGGGCCGGGCGCGGGGTGGTCGCGCGGCGCGTCCGGCCGTCCGTCCGCTCGGTGCTCTTCCGCGTGCGGGACGCGGCGGACGATCTCCCCGCCGGATACCGCGCCCTGTTCCCCGACCCGGTCCCGCCGGGCACGCTCGTGTGGTCGCTCGTGCCGGGCGGCGGATGGCGCCACGCCGGCTACCCCCGGTTCGCGGCGTTCGGGTTCGCCCTCTGGGCGGTGCTGCTCCTCGCGTCCTTCCTGCTCGTGCGGAGCGCCGCCGGCTGGACGCTGCTCATCGCGGCCGTGGGATTCCACGCGTTCCTCTCCACCTCGGTGTTCGCGAGGGTGATGGGGAGGTGGCCGATCCACCGGGCGTTGCTCGGCGGCGTCGGGATCTACCTCGCCGTGATCTTCGGCGTCTACGCCCCCGGCGCGTTCGTGCTGAGCCAGGTGGCGTTGGCGATCGAGGTCCCGGCGGTCCACGGCGCGCAGTCCGGCATCCGCGGCGGCGACGTCGTGCTCGCGCAGGGGAGCCTGCTGCGCGATGGGGAGGTCGAGGCGGGGGACATCGTGGTCTACCGGCTCCCCCGGGCCATCGCGGGCGGGTACGCCGTAGCCTCCGGCCTCGCCATGGACCGCGTGGTCGGGCTCGCGGGCGACCGCATCGAGGTGCGGGAGGACGGCGTGCACCGCAACGGCCGGCTGCTCCCGCCGGACATGGCCCCGCTCCGCGGGACGCGCCACATGGTCGGCCTGAGCTTCACCGTGCCCGAGGAGAACGTCGCCATCCTGCCGACGCTGCAGATGTGGTCGGGCAACCAGGGTGTCGCCTCGGAGGCGAGCTGCGTCCCGCGGCGTCTCGTCCGGGGGCGCGTCTTCTTCCGGATCCGCCCGTTCGATCGCGCGGGGTTCCTGCCGCGACCACACCCGGAGACGACGCGGCCATGACCGGACGATTCCGCAAGCTCGAGTTCGCGCAGCCGCGGGCGGACCTCGCCCCGGACCTGCTGGGCGCGACGCAGCCGCTCGCGGGCACCCCCGTCCGCGACGCCGATCACTTCGAACGCGCGGCGTTGGAGGCGTTCCAGGCCGGCGAGTTCGAGCAGGCCCTCCGCCTGTATACGCGCTGCCTGCGCGAGGACCGCGCCCGCATCGCGGCGTGGGCGGGCCAGGTCCGCATGCTCGTGGAACTCGGGGAGCACGCCGAGGCTCGCATGTGGGCCGACAAGGCGCTCGAGACCTTCCGCGGCAACGGGGAACTCCTCGCCGCGAAGGCCCAGGCCTGCCTCCGCGAGGGGGATACCCGGACGGCCGTCGGCGCCTCCGACCTCGCGATCAGGAGCCCCGGCGCCTCCCCGTGGCGGTGGATCGCCCGGGGGGAGGTGATGCTCGTCAAGAACCGGGCCCTCGCGCCGGACTGCTTCGACCGCGCGCTCGCCGAGCCCTCGGCCGGCTGGTTCGAGCGGGTGGCGATCGCCCGGTCGCACCTCTTCCACGCGCGGGCGGCCGCGGGCCTGCGATACCTCGATCAGGCCCTCGCGATGCAGCCGTCGCAGCCGTTCATCTGGCTGACGCTCGCCCGCTGCCAGGAGGCGCTCGGGTGGCACGACCGCGCGTTGGAGAGCTACGCGCGGTGCCTCCAGCTCGCCCCGAACCACGCGGCCGCGAAGGCCGAGGTCGAGACGCTCACCCGACGCGGCGGAGTCTCGAAGCTGGTCCGCGCTCTCGGCGGCCGGTTCACCAGGGTCATCCGAAGATGAGAATCGAGCACATCATCGCGGCCGGGCGCCGCCACGGGGCCAGCGACATCCACCTCCTGGCCGATCTGCCGCCGATGTTCCGCCTGCACGGAGAGATCGTTCCGGGCAAGGGCGAACCTCTCGGCAGCGAAGCGATCGCCGCCATCATCGACGAGTGCCTCACGCCCGCGCAGCGGCGGCGCCTCGAGGAGGAGTGGCAGCTCTGCGTCTCCCTCGTCTTCCCGGACTCGGGCCGGGCGCGCGTCACGATCTACCGGCGGAACGGGCGCCCGGAACTCGCGATCCGCCTGAGCGAGATGGAGGTCCGCGGGCGCGAGGATCTGGGTCTGCCGCCGATCGTCGAGGAACTCGCCCGCAAGCCGCACGGGCTCGTGATCCTCACGGGCCCGACGGGCGTCGGCAAGACCACCACCTTCCACTACATGCTCGACCTGATCAACGCCGAGCGGTCCGGCAAGATCATCACGATCGAGGATCCGATCGAGTACGTCCACCGCTTCAAGCGGTCCATCGTCGTGCAGCAGGAGGTGCTGAGCGACGTGCTCGACATCGGCGACGCGCTCCGGCACGTCCTCCGCCAGGACCCGGACGTCATCGGCGTCGGCGAGATGCGCGACCGCGAGACGATCTACACGGCCCTGAGCGCCGCCGAGACCGGGCACCTCGTGATCGCCACGCTGCACACGCCGGGCGCGGCCGACGTCGTGCAGCGTCTGGTCTCCTCGTTCCCCGAAGGGCAGCAGGGCGAGGTCCGTTTCATGCTCGCGAGCACGCTCCAGGGCGTGATCGCCCAGCAGCTCCTCCCCCGGGCCGCCAGCAAGGGGCTGTGCCTGTGCTGCGAGGTCCTGATCGGCACGCCGGCCGTCCGCCACCACATCCGCGAGAACCAGAGCCACCAGCTCTACAGCGAGATGCAGTCCGGCCGCAAGCACGGCATGATGACCATCGACCACTCCCTGCTCGAGCTCTACCAGCGGGGCGAGATCACCTACGACACCGCCGTTTCCATGGCCCGCAGCCCGGACTCGATCCGGCGGCGGGCGTCCTGA
>CAYMFP010000314.1:0-3731 GCA_964389385.1 uncultured Phycisphaeraceae bacterium
AGGTTCATGCGCTGGGCGCGGACGAGCCGGGCGTACAGCCCGCCCCGCTCGTACAACTCGCGGTGCGTCCCCTCCTCGGCGATGCGCCCCTCCCGCATCGCGACGATCCGGTCGGCGTTCTGCAGCGTGCTCAGGCGGTGGGCGATGGCGATGGTGGTGCGGCCGCGCGTGAGGCGCTCGAGGGCGCGCTGGATGCTCGCCTCGCTCTCCGCGTCGATCGAGCTGGTCGCCTCGTCGAGCACGAGCACGCGGGGGTCGGTCAGCAGGGTCCGCGCGATGCCGACGCGCTGCCGCTCGCCCCCGGAGAGCCCCGCCCCGCGCTCGCCGAGCCACGTGTCGTACGCGTGCGGGTGCCGCAGGATGAAGTCGTGGCAGTCCGCCGCGACCGCCGCCGCGAGCACCTCCTCCGGCGCGCACTCCGGCCTGCCGTACGCGATGTTCTCGTAGATGCTCCCGCGGAAGAGGAACGGGTCCTGGAGCACGACGCCGATCTGCGAGCGCAGCTCCTCCTTGGGGATCCGCCGCACGTCCACCCCGTCGAGCGTGACGGCCCCCTCGTCCACGTCGTAGAACCGGCAGAGCAGGTTGATCAGCGTGCTCTTGCCCGACCCCGAGTGCCCGACGATCCCCACCGTCCGCCCCGCCGGGATGCGCAGCGAGAGGTCCCGGATCACCGGCGCCCGCGGGTCGTACCCGAACGTGACGCCCTCGAACGCCACGTCCCCCCGCGCGGGCGCGACGCTCACCGGATCGACGGCCGGGGCGATCTGCGCCGGCGTGTCGAGCACCTCGAACACCCGGTTCGCCTGCGTCGAGAACTGCGTGAGCCACCCGGTGAGCTGCGGCAGCGCCGCCAGCGGCCCGTAGAACATGTAGAGGTAGCCGAAGAAGGCCATCAGCTCCCCGAGCGTGATCTCCCCCTCCAGCACGCCCCGCCCCCCGAAGTACCAGACGAGCCACGCCCCGACCTGGAAGAACAGCCCGACCGCCGCGTTGAACCCCGCCTGCGTGAAGTCCATCCGCCGGCGGGAGCTGCGCAGCCGCTCCGAGGCCTCGCGGAACCGCGTCTCCTCGCGCTCCTCCTGGCTGAACGCCTTGATCACCCGGATGCCGCTCAGGATCCCGCTCAGCGTCCCCGCCTGCTTGCCGGAGGCGTCCCACGCCCGCTGGTGCTGCGGGTAGACCCGCCTCCAGAAGAAGACCGTCCCGCCCATCACCAGCGGCGCCGGGAGCAGCGCCAGCAGCGCCAGCCGCCAGTCGAGCGTGAACATCATCAGGAAGACGCCGACGACCATGAAGATCTGCAGGATGAACCCGCCGGTGAGCTGCCAGATGAACCCGTGCAGGCTCTCCGTGTCGTACGCCACCCGCCCCGTGAGGCTGCCGATCTGCTGCCGGTCGTAGAAGCCGACGGAGAGCTGCTGGAGGTGCCCGACCAGCCGCGAGCGCATGTCGAACGTGATCGCCGTCCCGATCCGGCTGCTCAGCCGCCCGTTGATCACGTTCACGACCGCCCGCAGCACGTTCACGAACGCGAGCACGCCCACCACCGCGAGCAGCGCCCGCGTCAGCTCCGGCGCCCGCCCCGACGCGTGCACCTCCGCGACGCGCTCGGGGCTGCCCGGCAGCACGTTGTCCACCAGGTAGCGCGTCAGCTGCGGGGAGACCAGGTCGAGCCCGACGCCGAAGACGAGCAGCGCCGTCATCGCGATCGCCCCGCGCCGGTACGGGCGCATCAGCCGCAGCATCCGCAGCAGCACCGCGCCCTTCCGCACGCACCGCGGGCAGCTCGCCCCGGGCGCGTCCAGCAGCAGGCCGCACGACGGGCACCGCCGCGGGTCGTGCTCGTCCTCGGGGTGGATCTCCACCGCCTCGCCCCGGCGCAGCTGCTCGAGCTTCGCGGCCGCCCGCTCCAGCCGGTACGCCGACCGGTTCGTGTAGTGGGCCAGCTCCACCACGTCGCCGTTCGTCCGGGCCCGCATCAGCCCCGTCCCCACCCCCGGCTCCGTCTCGAACGCGTCCACGGTCGACAGCGGCACCGAGCGGACGAGCTTGCCCTCGATCTCGCTCGCCACCAGCACGCGGTCGCGCGTCGCCGTCAGCCACTGGGGCCGCAGCAGGCCCTCGTCGTCGAGGTCCGTCGGCGTGCACAGCACGAGGTCGGCCGGGTCCACCCCCTCGGACCGGAGCACGCGGACGATCGACGCCGGCGGACGCGCGCGCAGCGGGCTCTCGTCGGCCCCCCCGGGGGGCTGGGTAGCGGCGGAAGAGGGCATAGACCCGGCTATATACGCCGCCCGCCCGGATCGGATGTCGCCCGCGGTTCCTCGCGCGCCCCGGCGGGGGTCACTTCAGGCCCGCGACGAACCGCTCGAACCGGTCCATCCCCGCCTCGATCTGCGCCTCCGAGCAGGCGAAGCTGATCCGCACGCAGTTCCGGCCCGAGCCGCCGAAGTCCTCGCCCGGCACGAACGCCACGTGCGCCTCGTCCAGCAGCGCCTCCGAGAGGTCCAGCGCCGAGGCGATCTTCACGCCCTTCGGCGTCGTCTTCCCGAACAGCGCCGAGACGTCCGGGAAGGCGTAGAACGCCCCCGTCGGGCGCGGGCATTGGACGCCCGGGATCCGCGACAGCCGGGCGTGGATAAGTTCCGCCCGCTTCGCGAACGCTAACCGCATCCGCTCCACCTCCGCCCCCGCCTCCGCCAGGGCCGTCCGGATCGCCGGGTAGTTGAACGACGTGATGTTCGTCGTCATCTGCCCCTGGAGCGTCCCCATCGCGTTGATGAGCGTCCTGCCGAAGTCCCCCGGCATCGCCGCGTACCCGATCCGCCACCCGGTCATCGCGTACGCCTTGCTCAGCCCGTTCAGCGTCAGCGTCCGCTCGGCCACCGACGGCACGGAGCCGATCGAGAAGTGGGGGATCCCCCCGTACGTGATCTTCTCGTAGATCTCGTCCGAGATGATCACCAGCTCGGGGGAGGTCGTCGCCGCGGCCTCCGCGACGACCCGGGCGATCTCGCGGAGTTCCGCCTCCGTGTACATCGTCCCGCACGGGTTGCTCGGGCTGTTCAGGATCAGCAGCCGGCTCCGCGGGGTGATCGCCGCCCGGAGCTGCTCGGGCGTGATCTTGAAGTCCCGCTCCGCCGGCCCGTCGATCTCCACCACCCGCCCGCCGGCCATCTCCGCGATCGGGGCGTAGCTCACCCACGCCGGCACCGGGAGCAGCACCTCCTGCGGCTCCTCGCCCGCGGCCTCCCGGTCGCGCGGGTCGTCGAGCAGGCAGTGCATCGCCACGTACAGCGCGTGCTTGCCGCCGGCCGAGATCGCCACGTGCGCTCCGGTCAGCTTCGGCGCCCCGCCCTCCCCCGTCCCGATCCCGTTCTCCTCGCGCAGCTTCTTCGCGATCGCCTCGCGCGTCGGCATGTCCCCGAGCGTCGGCGCGTACTTCGTCTGCCCCTCGCGCAGCGCCCGGATCGCCGACTCCTTGATCAGATCCGGCGTGTCGAAGTCCGGCTCCCCGGCCGCGAACCCAAGCACGTCGACACCCGCCGCCTTCAGCTCCTTCGCCCGGTTCGTCAGGGCGACCGTCACCGAGGGCTTGAGCCCCGCGACGCGACGAGAAATGGACAGGCCGGCGGCAGCGGTGGTGGACATGCGGCAAGCGTATTCGAGGCCCCTCCGGGAATCCGGGCCCCCCCCCGCCCCCCCCCCCCCCCCCCCCCCCCCCCCAG
>CAYMFP010000315.1:0-3716 GCA_964389385.1 uncultured Phycisphaeraceae bacterium
GAGGGGGCGTGGGATGGGGTGGGGTTGGGTGGGGTCCAAGAACAACGGCGGCAGCGGCTTCGGGAAACCAATCCCCGCTTTTGCAGGCAGGCCCGTCGGAGCGCCCGTACACTGGATCCCGCGCGGCGGGGCGCCAGTGTCATCTCGCCCGCCCGGGCACCCCATTTCATGTCGTTCGTGAACACCGCCATGCCGACCGACCCGCAGAGCACCCAGACCACCGACGAGCAGACCCGCCCCGAGGCGGAAGCCCAGGCCTCCGCCCGCACGCCGGGCGCTCCCGAGCCGCAGCAGGGCGGCGCTGGGCCGTCGGAGGCTCGATCCGGGGAGCAGGCCGATCAACAGGCCGGTGGGCAGCCGGGCGAGCGGGCGGACGCCGCGTCGCGTTCCGGCGGGGTCGGCTCCCGCCCGGACCTCTCGTCGGAACTCGGCGAGGAGATCGACGCGGAACTCGACGCCGCGATGGCCGAGCTGGAGGGTCAGCAGACCCGCGTGCTCCCCCGCGGGGGGTACGGCACGTTCGTCCCGGCCGTGCCGGGCACGGCCGGCGGCGCCAAGCCGGCGATCCGCGGGCCGCGCGTGGTGCAGGGCGGCCGCGAGCACCGCACGGGCACGGTCGTGTCGGTCGGCCCGAGCGACATCTTCCTGGAGTTCGGGCCCAAGGAACTCGGCGTCCTCTCCCAGACGCAGTACAAGGAAGGCGAGGAGCGGCCGAAGGTCGGCGACAAGCTCGAGGTCGTCGTCAACCGGTACAACGCCCAGGAGTCGCTCTACGAGCTGACGCTCCCCGGGACGGTGCAGAAGGCCGACTGGGAGCTGCTCGAGCCGGGGCAGGTCGTCGAGGCCCGCGTGACCGGCGTGAACAAGGGCGGCCTGGAGATGGAGGTCGCGGGGCACCCGGCGTTCATGCCGGCGAGCCAGGTCGACATCAACCGCATCCCGGACCTGTCGATCTTCGTCGGCGAAAAGTTCGCCTGCACGGTGCAGCGCGTCGACCGCCGCGGCAAGGGGAACATCGTCCTCTCGCGCCGCGAGGTGATCGAGCGCGAGCGGGCCAAGGCGGCCGAGGGCCTCCGCGAGACGCTCCAGCCCGGGCAGACGGTCGAGGGCACGGTCCGCAAGATCATGCCGTTCGGCGCGTTCGTGGACCTCGGCGGCGTGGACGGGCTGATCCACCTCTCCGACCTGGCGCACGACCGCGTGAACCACGGCGAGAAGAACGTCGCCCGGTACGTCACGGAGGGGCAGCGGATCCGCGTCCAGATCCTCGAGGTCGACTGGGACGCCAACCGGATCAGCCTCGGGCTCAAGCAGCTCCAGGCCGACCCGTTCGAGGCGATGGCCTCGGAGGTGGTCGAGGGCGCGACGCTGACCGGCAAGGTGACGAAGATCCTGGACTTCGGGGCGTTCGTCGAGGTCGCGCCCGGCGTCGAGGGGCTCGTGCACATCTCCGAGCTGGACTGGAAGCGCGTCGGCAAGGTCTCCGACGTCGTCCAGGAGAACGAGGTGGTGCAGGTCCGCGTGCTCAAGGTCGAGCCCGGCACCCGCAAGATCAGCCTCTCGGTCAAGCAGACCAAGGACCGCCCGGCCGGCCCGCAGGACAAGCGCTCGCAGGAGCTGCAGCAGCGGGCCGAGGAGATCAAGAAGGAGACGCCCGCCCTGCGCCGCATGCGCGAGCAGGCCAAGCTCCGCGAGAAGCAGCAGGCCGACAAGGGCAAGGGCGGCCTCGGCGGGCTCGACAAGTTCGGCGGCGGGCTCGGCGACCTGAGGCTCTGAGCCGGCGACCGCCGGCACTTCAACGGTTGACGCAAGATCGTTCCCCGGCCGCCGCTCGGCGGCCGGGTGTCGTTTTGGCCCGCCCGCGTCGCTTTTCACGGCCCGCCGGGATGCACGGCCGTCGCGTTTCCCGCCGAACGCTCTCCGTCTGCAACCTCCTTGGCCGCAGAGGGTAAAGCTTCTGCGGGACCAAGGGGGCGAAAGCGAGGTGCTTCCATGCGGACGAACGGCGTCGGGACGCTGGCGGTAGCGGTGCTGGCGGGCTTGGCCTGTGGTCAGACGGAGGTGCGGCCGATCGCCCTCGTCGGAACCGACGGCCCGCTCGGCCCGGGGCTGGGCGAGAGCGTGGTCTTCGAACACCTTTCCATCGCGGCGGCGGACGACGCGAAGAGTCCGCTGTTCCTGAACGGCTTGACCACCTCGCCCGGCAGCTCAACCAAGTCTTCCCACTGGGTGTGGGACGGCGAGCAACTGCGCCGCCTGTGGGACCCGGCGGAGGTCGGCAATCTGCTGAACACGTACACCACGCCCATCTATCCGACGGGCGACCGCTTCGCCTGGCGCCAGGGCGTTCCCGCCTCCGGCGGCGGGAGCGCTTCGTACGTCTGGCACCTGGACGCCTCGTCGCTCGGGCTCCTCGTCGGCCCCGAGACGCCTTTGCCGGGCGTTGGCGAGGGCGTGACCATGCGCTCCCTCCCGACCAGCGGCGACGACATCTCGATCGGCGCTCCGAGCCCGGAGGTCTCCGATGCCGGAGCGGCGTTCTCCGCGTTGCTCGAGGGCCCGGGCGTCACGCCGGAGAACGAGACGGCCGTCTTCCTCGGCACGCCGGGCGACCTCCGCCTGCTGGTGCGGAGCGGACAGCCTCTGCCGGGCGGCGGCACAGTGCAGCGGCTGCGGCCCGTGGCGGATGTCGATGACGACGGCCGGGTCCTCGTGGTCGCCGTCCCCTCGACGGGCGAGCCGCTGCAACAGGCGCTGCTGGCGAGCGGCGACGGCGCGGCGGAACGCGTCGGGGATCGGGACTGGACCCTGCGGGTGTCCGGAGCGCGGGCCCTCTGGTTCGCGGCGGACGGGGGCGTGGCCCTCTCGGGAGCGCACCTGAGCGAGGCCGGAGCTTCGGCGCTCGGCGTGTGGCACGTCGGAGCGGGAGAACCCGTGCTGGTGCTCGGAGCGGCGCCGCCCGTCGATACGCCGGACGGCCCGGTGCAACCCCCCGCGCCGCACATGGAGAAGGCCGTCGTTTGGTCGGCTCACGAAGCGCTCGTCGCCCGCATGGTCGGACCGCAGACCGAGGAACTCGTCCGCGTGCGCGGCGGGAGCCGCGTCGTCGTCGCCGCTTCCGGCGATCCAGCGATCGAGGGACTGCCGCACGAGATCGACGCCTTCGAGGTGTGGCACACGCGGGATCCCCGCCTCGCTCTCGTCGGGGCGCGGCTGCGCTCGCCCGGGGGTGCGATGCTCGCTCGGGTCGACGGCGACGCACTGACGCCGATCGCCTTCTCCGGGCAGACCGTGGACATCGACCCGGGCCCGGGGCTCGACCTCCGCGTGGTGGCGGCTCCCTACAGCCTCACTGGCCGCGCGCTGACGGGCCTGCCGGACGAGATCGCCGTGGCGCTCACCTTCACCGACGGCACGTCCGGCGTCTTCCTGCTGCCCACGGGGGTCTGCCGGGCGGACTTCGGCGCGGACGGGGCCGTGGACATCTCGGACCTGCTGACGTACCTCGGCGCGTTCCGCAGCGCCGGCCGGCGTGCCGACGAGACTGGCGACGGGCGCGTTGACGTCAACGACCTGCTCGCGTTCCTCGGCTCGTTCCGGCAGGGGTGCGAGTAGGCGCGGCGGGTCGCCGCCGCGACGCTACGCTGGGGCATCGAGGCCGATGTCCCCGCTCTTCCATCTCCAACGCGGACCGGATCCTGACCTCACGCCGGAGG
>CAYMFP010000316.1:0-3699 GCA_964389385.1 uncultured Phycisphaeraceae bacterium
TTGACGTACCCCGTCATCGTCCTGCTCGTGGGACTCGGCGTCACGGCGTTCCTGGCGACCCGCACGCTCCCGCAGCTGGCGGGCGTGCTCACCGATGCCCGGGTGCCGGTGCCGGCGCTGACCAAAGGCGTGATCGCCGCGGGGGAGGGCATCGTCCGGTTCGGGCCGTTCGCCGCCGCGGCCCTGCTGGGGCTGCCGCTCGCGTGGCTGGCGCTGGCGGACGTCCTCCGGCGGCACGGGCTGCGCGCAGATCTTCCGGAGACGCTCGTGCCGGCGGTGGCCCGGCGGGCGGCCGTGGCCGAGGCGATCCTCGCGCTGGCCGAACTCGCCCGCAGCGGCGTGCCGGCGGTGGAGGCGCTGCGCGTGGTGGCGCCGACGGTCCGGGGCCCCGGGGCGGCCCGGCTGCGGGACCGGCTGACGGAGGCGGCCGCGTCCGTCGAGCGGGGCGGGACGCTGGGCGGGGCGCTGGCCGATCGCCGGTGGTTCGGCGACGAGCTGCGGCGCCTGGTGGAGGTGGGCGAAGCGTCGGGGGAACTCCCGGCGGTGCTCGAACGCGTCGGCGAGCGCGAGCGGCGCGCGGCGAGGAGGCTCGTCGACCGGCTCGCGGGGCTGCTCGAACCGGCCTCGATCCTGTTCCTGGCGGTGTTGGTCCTGCTGGTGGTGATGGGGGCCGTCCAGCCGCTGCTGCGGCTCCAGGAGGTGGTGCGATGAAGCGGAGCGGAACGATGAATGGGCCCGCAGGACGTCGGGCGAGGCGGGCGCGGGGCATGACGCTCGTCGAGGTGCTCGCGGTGGTGGCGATCCTCGGCCTGATCGCTGGAACGCTGGCGATCGGCCTCTCGGGCGCGTTCGCCCAGGGGAAGCGCGAGCTGGCGAAAACCGCGATCGGCCTCGCGGCCCAGCGCGTGGAGACGTACTACGTCGCCCGCGGGAGCTATCCCTCGCCCGACATCGGGCTGGCCGCGCTCACGGACGGCCACGCGACGGGGGTCGACGCCTACTACCTCAAGCCGGACCAGATCCTCGACCCGTGGGGGCACCGGCTCGTGCTCGTCGTCCCCGGGCCGAACGGCCAGCCGTACGAGATCGTCAGCTACGGGCGCGACGGCCGCCCGGGCGGCGAGGGCGAGGACGCGGACCTGAGCTCGGCCGCCCTGCGCTCGGAGTGAACGGTCCCATGACCAGTCGCCGCGCCGCCATCACGCTGCTCGAGACGCTCTTCGTCGCGGTGCTCCTGGCTCTGCTGGCCGCGGCCGGAGCCGTGGCCCTCGGCGGCCCGTCGGAAGAGGCGGCGCTGCGGGCGGCGGTCGCCGAAGCCGCCGACCTCGATCGGCGGGGGCGGCTGCTCGCGCTGGCGGGGGAACGCACTGAGCTGCGCATCCGCGAGGACCGGGCCGCGCTC
The DNA here is from genome assembly GCA_964389385.1 of uncultured Phycisphaeraceae bacterium. Lineage (GTDB taxonomy): Bacteria > Planctomycetota > Phycisphaerae > Phycisphaerales > UBA1924 > CAYMFP01. Next base: position 1,403 of record CAYMFP010000316.1, read on the forward strand.
CTCGCCGGCGGCGTCGCTCCGGGTGCCGGGCGCACCACTCCGGAAGGCGTTGCGGCCACCCTCCTCGACGCTACCGGACGCACGCTCGACGCCGTCGTGTTCGACGCCGCCGGGAGGAGCCGCGACTACGTGCTGAGGCTGGCCCGCGGCCAACGCAGAGCAGAACTGCACGTTGCCGGCGCCACCGGCTGGTGGGAGGTCCGGTGAGGAGGCTGCGCGGCATGACGCTGCTCGAAGCCGTGGTGGCGGCCGCCCTGCTCGCCGCCTGCATCGGCGCCGCCCTGCCGTGGCTGGCCCCCGCGGCCCCGCCGCCGCGCGACCACCACGAGGTGCTGCTGGAACTCGAACGCCTGGCCGACGAGATCGCCTCGAGGCCAGACCAAGGCGCCTCCGGGCCGAGCGAGGCCGGACCGCAGCTAGCGGACGGCTCCCTCGAAACGCCGACCGGCCGCCGGGTCGAGGTGCGGCGTCTCGAGCTTCCCGATCTCCCGCCGCCCGGGGCGTCTCCGGAAGATGAACCGTCGATGCACGGGTGGCTCGTGCTCGAGAGCGGCGGGTGCGTCGTGCTGCGGGCCGCGCCGCCGCCGCCGAAGCAGGCCGGCGGCGAACCGGAGGACGCGCCGTGACGGGCCCGAGAAGCCGCGGTCTTACGCTGCTGGAGATGCTCCTGGCGCTCGTCCTCGTCGCCCTGCTCGCCTCGGCCGCGGCCACCTGGATCGGGACGGCGATGGCCTCCGGCAAGCGGCAGGCGGACGAAGCCCGCTGGGCTGCGGCGGCCGAGGCGGCGCTGCGGCGCCTCGGCGATGACCTGCGGACGTTCGATGCACGGGCGGATCGGCGAGGACACAGCGAGCCGCGCATCGTGGCGGGGCAGGACCGGTGCCGCATCCGGACGCGGGCGGTTCTCCGTGACGGTGAAGAAGTGCACGCCGCCGAATGGGTCGCCTGGAACATTGACGGCGACGGCTTCCTGTCGCGATCGGTCGGAGACCGGGAAGAGCGGCTGCTGGCCGTGCACAGCTTCACGGTCCACGTCGATCGGCCCGAGCCGGCCTCGGAAGGTCGCTCGCATCGGCGACTCCCCCCGCTCCTGCGGGTCACGCTGGAAGGCGACGGGCCGACGGTCACTCGCGCGTGGCGGCTCGCGCCGGGCGAGGCAGAAACGGGAGCCCCGCGTTGAACGGGCGACCCTGCAGAGCGGAGCGGACCGGGCGCCGGGGCGTGGCGCTGCTGATCGTGCTCGCCGCGGTGGTCCTGATCGCCTGTTCGGCCTCGATCGCCGCACGGGCGCGGACCACGGCTGCGCTCACCCTCGACCACGACCGCGCGCTGGCCGTCGCCGACGCCCTGCTGCCCGCCGCCGAAGCGGCGGCGCTGCAGCGGCTGGCTGAACTGGATTCGATCGTGCTCCCTCCGGAATCGCGCGAGCCGCGTCTCGCGCTGCTCGAGGACGCCATCGAGAGCGAGGCCGGCGTGATCCGCCTCGGAGTCACGGCGTTCGACCTCCGCGGCATGGTGCCGCTCGACGCGGTCCGGGAGGCGGCCTTCGCCGGCCTGCTCGATCCCCGGATCATCGCCGCGGCCGAGGAGGCGGCGCCCTCGCGCGGGCTTCCGCCGGGTCCGGATCTCATTGAAATGGGGGCGGGGGTGGGGCTTCGCGTCTTTCCGTCACCGTCCGTGATCGGCGCCGACGGTCGGGCATCGGTCGCCTCGAGCGTGTCCTTCCTGGAGGGTTCGGACGTCGTCCTCAACGTCTGCACGGCGCCCATGGAACTCATCGAGGCCGCGCTGCGTCGCAGCGGCGCGCAGCTCCGGGGGCAGATCGTGGCGGCGCGGGCGGAGGGACGGGCGCCGGCCGTCCCCGCGGCCCTCCCGCTGGGCCGGGGCACGATCCGGCTGACGACCCGCTCGGACGCGTGGGCGCTGCGGGTGGACGTCGGGGTCGGCCGGGCGCGGCGGTCGTGGTGGTCGGTGGTGCGTCTCGTCGACAATGAGTGGAGGGTCGTGCAGCGTGTCGTCATCGCCGAGCACAACTGACTGCCCGCTCAGGAGGGCCGAGCGCCGCTTCCTCGCCGCCTGCGCGGCGGCGGCCGCGTGCCTGGGCGCGGCGGTCTGGGTTGCCCTCGCCACGCCGCGTGGACCCGCCGCCGAACCACCCGCCGCCGCGGCCCGCTCCCCCACACGCGCTCCGGAGGTAACGCCCTTCGCGGCCGCCGCGTTCGACGCCGTGCTCTGGGTCGAGCCGCCGCCCGCGCCCACCCCGCCCGCGCCGGCGGCCCCTCCGCCTCCCCCGGCCC
>CAYMFP010000317.1:0-3686 GCA_964389385.1 uncultured Phycisphaeraceae bacterium
GGGGGGGGGGGGGGGGGGGGGGGGGGGGGGGGGGGGGGGGGGGGGGGGGTTGGGGAGGGGGGCGGTTGGTTTGCGTGGTTGATTGGGCGCGTTGGGGCGTGCGGCGTGGGGGAGGATGATCGTGGGAAGGAGGGGGTGGGGGCGGGTGGGGTGAGAAGCGGTGCGCGTTGAGGGGGAGGGTGGTTGAGGATCGGGGGCTGTTGGTCTGCGTGTGGTTCATCGGGCGCCTTGGGGCGTGCGGGAGTCGGGGGTTGGCCCCCGCGGGCCTGGCGCCCCCGGCTCGTTGAGGGCTCGTAGGATGGGGCAAACGAGGGAAGCCCCATGACCACCGCGACCAGCCGCCCGACGCAGGGCGTGACGAACACCTCCGCCCCCGCGACGCCGTTCGACCGGCGCACGGACCAGACGCTCCGCGAGCTGCACGAGGGGGGGCAGTACAAGCACCTGACGATGATCGACAGCCCGATGGGGCCGGAGATCCGCGTGCGGCGCCCGGACGGGAGCTTCCAGGACGTCCTGTGCTTCTGCTCGAACAACTACCTGGGCCTGGCGAACGATCCGGACGTGGTGGAGGCCGGGGTCGACGGGCTCCGCCGGTTCGGGGCGGGGACGGCCTCGGTGCGGTTCATCTGCGGGACGTTCACGCCGCACGAGGAGCTGGAGGCGACGATCGCCTCGTACATGGGGACGGAGGCGGCGTACACGTTCGTCTCGTGCTGGACGGCGAACGAGGCGATCTTCGCGACGTTCGCGGAGGCGGGGGACCTGATCATCAGCGACGAGCTGAACCACGCGAGCATCATCGACGGGATCCGCCTGGCGACGCAGATCAAGAAGGGGACGCACCGGGCGGTGTACAAGCACAACGACCTGGAGGACCTGCGGGAGAAGCTGAAGAAGGCGCGGGAGGTGGACGGGGTCCGGGGGCAGGTCTGGATCGTGACCGACGGCGTGTTCAGCATGGAGGGGGACATCGCGGACCTGCCGGCGCTGCGGAAGATCGCGGACGAGTTCGAGGCGATGCTGGTCGTCGACGACTCGCACGGGCACGGGGTGATGGGGGCGGCGGGGCGGGGCACGCACGAGCACTTCGGGATGCACCCGGGCGTGGAGGGGTTCGACCCGTCGCGCGGGCAGGTGGACTTCTTCACGGGGACGCTGGGCAAGGCGCTCGGGGGCGGGGCGGGCGGGTTCATCGCGGGGTCGCGGCGCGGGTGCGAGCTGATCGTGCAGCGGGGGCGTCCGACGCTGTTCAGCAACGCGCTGCCGGTGACGGTCGCGTGCAGCGCGAACGCGGCGATCCGCAAGCTGATGGAGACGCCGGCGCTGGTGGAGCGGCTGCGGGAGAACGTGCGGTACGCCCGGAAGCAGATCGGGGCGGCGGGGTTCGAGGTGCTCGACAGCCCGACGGCGATCTGCCCGATCATCGTGGGCGACACGGCGAAGGCGATCGCGATGAGCAAGAAGCTCATGGAGCTGGGCGTGTTCGTGATCGGCTTCGGGTACCCGGTGGTGCCGGAGGGGGCGGCGCGGCTGCGGATCCAGATGTCCGCGGCCCACACGCGCGAGCACATCGACCGGCTGGTGGATGCGCTGAAGCAGCTCTGAGCTTCGCAAGATCACGGCGCGGCCGCTTCGGGGCGGCCGCGTCACTTCCCGAGAGGGTTTCGAGAGGGGATCGCTCGCGCGGCGGCGCGGGCGCGTGGGCGTGGGTCGCGGCGCACGTGCTGGCGTCACTATCGCGGAAGCGTCGGGCCGTTGTGCCGAAGAACGTCGGCGTGGCCGGCCAGATCCAAGAGGTGCAGGCTGGGGGGGTCGGCGCTCGGGTGGCGTCGTGCCCCGCGTGCGGTTACGACCTGCGCGGCGCGCCGTCGGCGCGGTGTCCCGAGTGCGGCGCAGACGTAGCGGCGGTCGCCGAGCGTGAGCGGCGACGGCGAGAGCGGCGGCGGCGGCGACGGGACGCGGCCGCCGAGGGGTGTCTGGGCTGGGCGTTGCTCGAGGTGCTCACGTGGTGCGGGGCGTTGCTGTTCGCGCTGGTGGGGTGCTGATTGAGCGCGGTGGGCGGTGGGTGGGGACCGAGGAGCGGGGTTGTTGGGTTGGGTTGGGGTGGGGTGGGGTGGGGTGGGGTACCACCGGGGAGTGAACAGGCGGTACATTGGCGGTCGCCCGGACGGCGGGCGCGGGATGAGAGATCCGTCCATGGGAGGCCGAGCGGTGCACCGAGCGTCACGTTTCCATCGGTTTCTGGGTGTTGCGGCGGGCGTGCTGGCGGGGGGCGCGGCCGTGGGGGCGCCGACGGGGAGCGTGATCTTCGTGCACCCGGACGGGACGTCGTCGGCGACGTGGGCGGCCGTGCGGGCGCTGCACCGGGGGCCGGACGGGGATCTGGAGTGGGACCTGCTGCCGGCGGTGGCGGTGTACCGGGGGCACATGGCCGATTCGCTGACGGCGACGAGCAACGGGGGGGCGACGACGCACGCGTACGGGGTGAAGGTGGCTTCGGACGCGTACGGGCGGACGGCCGGGGGGGAGCGGGGGCGTGCGATCCTGGACGCGGACGGCGGGTCGGCGAGCGTGGCGGCGCAGGCGCTGCGCGCGGGGCTGCCGGTCGGGCTCGTGCAGACCGGCGATGCGCCGGAGCCGGGGACGGGGTGCTTCGTCGTCTCGTCCGAGGACCGGGGGCGGTACGAGGAGATCGCGGCCGGGCTGCTCGCGAGCGGGGCGACGGTGCTGTTCAGCGGGGGGGAGCGGTACTTCCTGCCGATTGGGGCGGAGGGCGTGCACGGGCCTGGGGCGCGGCGCGACGGGCGCGATCTGATCGCGGAGGCGCGCGAGGCGGGGTACACGGTGATCCGCACGCGGGAGGAACTGCTCGCGCTGCCCGAGGAGACGGAGAAGGTGCTCGGGCTGTTCGCGGAGCGGGCGACCTACAACGACCGCACGGAGGAGGAGCTGGCGGCGCGGGGGCTGCCGCTGTTCGACCCGGAGGCGCCGACGGTGGCGGAGATGACGGAGGCGGCGCTGCGGGTTCTGGAGCGGCGGGGCGAGCGGTTCCTGCTGGTGGTGGAGGAGGAGGGGACGGACAACTTCGGGAACAACAACAACGCGGCCGGCGTGCTGGAGGCGGCGCGGCGGGCGGACGAGGCGATCGGCGTGGCGCGGCGGTTCCTGGAGCGTCGCCCGCAGACGCTGCTGCTGACGGCCGCGGACAGCGACGCGGGGGGGATGCGGATGGTGGGGATCCCCGCGAGCGCGAAGATCCCGGAGCGGCTGCCGGAGCGCGAGTCGAACGGGGCGCCGATCGACGGCGTCGGCGGGACGGGCACGGCGCCGTTCCTGGCCGCGCCGGATCGGAACGGGGTGCGGCTGCCGTTCTACGTGGCGTGGGCGAGCCGGGGGGACGTGAGCGGCGGCGTGCTCGTGCGGGCGGAGGGGCTGAACAGCGATCGGGTTCGCGGGTCGATGGACAACACGGAGATCGCGGAACTGATGCGGCTGACGCTGTTCGGCGGAGAGGGCGGGCGGTGAGGGAGGAGAAGGGAGGGCGGAGGTTGGCTTGATTGAGGAAGGGGGGTGGGGCGCAACGAAACGGCCGACCCGGGGGGGTCGGCCGTGCTCGTGAAACTGTGTCCTGGCGGGGCTTTACGGGCCTTGGCGGATCAGGACGGAAGCGGAGAGGGGGGGAT
>CAYMFP010000318.1:0-3685 GCA_964389385.1 uncultured Phycisphaeraceae bacterium
CGCGGGGGGGGGCGCCCTGCGCCCCGGCCGGGGCCCCGGGGGGGCGCAACGGGGGGGGGGGTCGGGCGGGGGTCCGGGGGGCTCTCGACAAGGGCGCCCGCACCGCGGACGTGCGGTACCGGCTCGCGCAGGCCTATTCCTTCTCCGGCGACAAGCGGGCGGCCCTGCGGGCGATCGACGAGTCGCTCGCGGAGAACTACCGCGACGTCCGGGCCATCAATTTCAAGCTCGAACTGCTCGGCGAACTCAACCGCATCGAGGAGGCCCTCGCCGTCGCCGAGGACGCCTCCGCGTTCGCCGCCGCCGACGACCGCTTCCAGCAGCTCTGGATCGCGCTGCTGTCGCAGGCCGGCGGGGAGGAGCGGCGCACCCGCGCCACCGAACTCGCGCTGACCATCGAGCGCGCTCGCCCGAACGACCCCGTCAACACGCTGATGCTCGCCAATCTCTTCACCGAGTCCCGCCGCTGGGCCGACGCCAAGCAGCGGCTGGACCGGCTCGAGGCCGACGGCCGCAGCCTCCAGGAAGCCCTCGCCTGGGCGTCCTGGTACGCCGGCCAGCCGCAGGTGACGTTCGACGGCCGGCCGACGAAGGGGCTCGACGCCGCCCGCGCCGTGCTCGAGCAGCACGCCCAGACGGCGCCGACCGACGCCGAACGCCTGCAGACGTGGCTCTCCGCCGCCCAGTTCCTCCGTGAGCGCGGCGACCGGACGGCCTCGCTGGCGGCGCTCGAACGCGCCGTCCCGCTCCAGGGGCCGGACCGCAGGGCCGACGTCATCCGGGCCCAGCTGCTCTTCACCGACGGCGCCTTCGCCGAGGCCGCGGCCCTCGCCCGCGAACTCGTCGCGGCCGGGAACACGGCGCTCCGCTCGCTGCTCGCGGACGCGCTCCTCCGCTCCGGCCGCGCCGAGGAAGCCCTCGCCGAGCTGCGGTCCGGCGACGAGGCCTGGCGGGCCACGCTGCCCGTGCGGCTCCTCCGGGCGCAGACGCTCGCCGCGCTGGACCGCAAGCAGGAAGCCGCGGCCGAACTCGACGCAGCCGTCCGCGCCGCGCCGGAAGACCCGCTCGTCTACGTGCTGCGCGCCGAACTCGCCGAGCGCGTGGGCCGGCCCCAGGCGGACGCCATGGCGGACATCCAGGCCGCCCTCGGCATCGACCCGACCAACGTGCAGGCCCTCCGCGTCCGCGGGCGCCTCCGCCTCGCGGCCGGCGACCGGCGGCGCGGGCTGGACGACATGCTCGCCGCGGCGCTCCGCAGCCCGCAGGAGGCCCCCTACGCCGTCTCCGTCATCTCGGAACTCCTGGTCGACGCGCGCGACAACGACGCGGCGACGCTCGCCACCGCCGTGACGACCGCGCTGCCGGAAAACATCCCGGTGCACCTGGTGGTCGCCGAGGCGTTCCTCCAGGCCGGCTACATCCAGCGGGCCGAACCCCTGCTCGACGTCTCCTGGAACCGCACGCAGAACCCCGAGGTCGGCCTCGTGTACGCCCAGGTCATCCTCTCCGGGCCGCAGGAGCGGGAGAGCCAGAAGCGGGCGCTGGCGAGGCGGGCCGTCGACGTCATCCGCCGCATCGAGTCGCTCGCTCCCGAATTCGGGCGCGGCTTCCCGGCCCAGGTGGCGTTGGCCCGGGCCGAAGCGCTGCAGGGCCGTCCCCGCGAGGCGGAACTCGCCCTCCACCGCGCGCTCGCCGCGAGCGGCGAGGACACCGGGCGACTGAAGGACTGGTACACCCTGACGCTCGCCGTCGCCGACGCCCTCAACGACGACCCGGTCGCCCTGTTCGATCGCGCGGCCCGCGCCGGCGTCGCGTCCCCCGCCGCCCTCGAGGTCATCAACGTCTTCAGCCAGGCCGCCGCCGCCGTCGCCCGGACCGACGGGGCCATGGAGCGGCTCCGGGCGGCCGCCGACGGCGCCGACACCGGCCCGCTGGCCCGGCACATGGCCCAGCGCCTGCTCGGCGACGTGTTCTACACCCTCGGCGACTTCGAGTCCGCCTACCGGAACTGGCGGACTCTCTCCGACCAGAACGTCGACGACTGGCAGCTCGCCAACAACGCCGCCTACATCGTCGCAACCAACCTGGGCCGCCCGGAAGAGGCGGTGCCGCTCATCGAGCGGGCGCTCACCGCCGTCGGGCGGATCCCGGAGGTCCTCAGCACCCAGAGCCGCATCGAGACGGAGCGCGGCAACTTCCAGGAGGCGATCGACGCCGCGATGGAAGGCCTGGTGAAGGCCCCCGCTCCCCGGGCCCGGCTCGCCCTGCTCCTGAACTGCGCCCGCGCCCACATCGCGAAGGGGGACCGCGAACGGGCGGGCTACCTCCTGAACACCGCCTCGACGCTCCTCGCCGGGTCGGCCAACCTGAGGCGGGAGTTCTCGGCCGAGTACGAAGAACTCAGGACCCGTGCGTCGAGTGCCGACTGATGCCCTGGCGCCCGTCCGGGTTCTCCCCGGCCCGGCGCTTTCGGCGGCAGGATCCGATAACATCCCGCCGCAAACTTTGGAAGATTCACGGCTTCCGACCGGCGCCGCCGGAGCGGAGCGTTCCGGCCCCACACCCGCCGCCTACCTGCGGAGCCCGATCATGACGGCGATCCCGACCAGACCGCAGACCTCCCGCCCCTCCGCCGGGCGTCCGACGCCGCGCCCCGCGCCGACGGCCGCGCCGGCGTTCGCCGTCGATCCGGTGAAGCTGCTCAGGCGCAACGTTATTCCCCTCGGCGCTTCGCTCGTCGCGGGCGTAGCGCTGGGCGTCGGACTCTACTTCCTGTTCCGCGTCACGCTGCCGCGGTACGACTCCCGCACGGTGTTCGAGGCCGTCAACCCGAGCAGCACGTTCGAGCAGATGGGCGCCACCGGCGATGAGACCGATCGCTTCATCGCCGGTCAGGTGCAGCACCTGATGAGTTCCACGTTCGCGGCCTCCGTCGTTGCGGACATGCGCGGGCTCGAGGACTACGCCCCCGCCTTCATCGAACAGCACATGGTCGGCGGCGTCTTCGACGCGGCGGCCGCCGCCCGCACGCTCGACGAAAAGGGGCTCCGGGCCTCCCCCCGTCCCGGCTCCAACTTCTTTGATCTCGTCGCCAGCCACGAGAACGCGGACGTCGCGCACGGCCTCGCCCGCGTCGCCACGAACGTCTACACCCGCTGGCGTCAGTCCCTGACCTCGTCCGGCGTCCAGAACCGCATCGACGCGCTCGCCCGGCGCATCGCGGACCTCGAAGCCCAGCAGGCCCGCCTCATCGAGCAGCGACGCCTCCGCATCGCCGACGCCGAGGTCTTCGGCACCCGCGAGGAACTCCGTTCCTCTCTCCAGCAGCTCGAACTCCAGAACAACGAAAAGACACAGCAGAACGAGCAGGCCCGCGTCGCCATCGAACGCCTGACCCGCATGCTCACCGACGGCGGCGCGATCGAACTCGACGACGCCCAGCGCCAGCGCGCCATGGCGCGTCCCGACGTCTCGCAGCTCCGCCTCCGCGCCAGCTCGCTCGAGGCCGAACTCAACCGCCTCCGCAATCTCGGCATCACCAGCGAACAGCACCCCGCGTTCCGCTCCATCCGCTCGCAGATCGACGGGACGCGTGAGAAGCTCGATCAGGCGTTGGCCATCGCCGGGCGAGAGATCATCGAGGCCGATCTCGCCACCTACCGCGACATCGTCCAGCAGAACGAGG
>CAYMFP010000319.1:0-3684 GCA_964389385.1 uncultured Phycisphaeraceae bacterium
AAGAAGAGGGTGGGGGTGGGGTGGGGTGGGGTGGGGTCAGTGGCCGGAGAAGGGGTCGGCGGGTTGGGCGATCCAGCCGACCGAGGCGGCCGAGGGGGAGGCGTCGGGGTAGATGGTGCTGGCGTCGATGGTGTCGGCCATCGGCTCGGAGGAGGCGTGCCCGTCGAGGAAGACGGCGCTGGCGCGGGGGTTCGCGGCGGGGCCGTGGCGGAAGTGGGTGGAGGGGTCCATCGACCAGGCCGGGAACTCGAGGTTCCAGCGGGGCTCGATGAAGCTGTACTCGATGACGCGCCCGCGCTCGCCCCAGGCGACGCCGGAGCCGTCGACGAACGCCCCGTCGGCGAAGGCGAGCAGCGCCGTCGGGCGGGCGAAGACGTGGCGGGGCGCGCCGGCCCGGTCCGTGACCTCGGCGAACGTCGGGCGGGCGTCGAGCGTGCCGGTGCGCCGCAGCGTGGCGCCGAGGAAGGCGTTGTTGTACGCGTAGCCGCCGCAGCCGGTCTCGAAGCCGGCGTGCCCGCCGGCCTGGCGGAGGCGGTCGAGGTGCCCGGCGAAGCTCGGGCACTCGCGCAGGGCGTTCCCGGCGCCGCCCAGGTACGGGGTCAGGGGGGCGCCCTCGGGGACGAAGGGCTGCCCGCCGTCGGTCCGCAGCCCGTGCCAGCGGTGGAGGTTTTTCTGGAAGTCCGCGGCGCCGGGGGGGCAGCGGTCGGCGTGGTCGTCGGCGTACAGGTGCAGGGCGAGGCCGAGCTGGCGGACGTTGGAGAGGCAAACGGCCGCGCGCGCCGTGCCGCGCGCGGCCGAGAGGCTCGGCAGCAGGATGCCGACGAGCAGGGCGATGATCGCCACGACGACGAGCAGCTCGACGAGCGTGAAGCCGCGGGCGGCCGGGCGGGGTCGGTCAGTCGGCATCGCCGCACCCCTGGCGGAAGGCGCCGAGATAGGCGAGCAGGTCGCCGACGCCGATGCCGGGCAGCCCGTCGGCCTCGGCGAGCGGCGCGGCGGCGCGGAAGGCGCCGAGGTAGGCGAGCAGGTCGTTGACGCCGACGCCGGGGGCTCCGTCGCGCTCGGCCGGGCAGGCGGGGCGGACGCGGGCGAGGGCGTCGATCTCGGCCGAGGCCTCGCCGAGCGGACCGCGGACGGCGTCGACGGCCGTCGTGATGCGGACGAAGTCGACGGCCGCGAGCCCGGCGGGGGCGCCGGTGGCGGGGTCGACGGCCTCGGCGAGGTCGAAGGCGTCGCCCCCGCCGGAACCGGGCGAGACGCCGACGGTCCGCGGGTCGTCGGGCACGGTGTAGAACACGGCGGGGTCGGCGTCCGGGTCATCGACCAGGTCGTCGGCGTTCAGGTCGCCGAGGCGGAGGGTCGGGGAGAGGTCGGCGTAGCCGTAGGCGCCTTCCTGGGCCGCGCCGGGCCCGAGGGGGTTGGCGAGGGTCGGCCCGTTGAAGATCGAGGGGAGCGCGTACCCCGCGGCGGTGAAGGGGAGCGAGGCGCCGGGCGGGATCCACGCGGCGGGGACGGAGCCGGCGTCCCACGTGCGGGTGCTCGGCGTCAGGGGCGGGGTGAGGTGCGAGCCGGGGATGACGTACCACGGGTCGTCGGGAAGCCCGTTGGCGTTCGCGTCGCGGCTGACCTCGACGACGGCGGCCTCGGCCCAGCGGACGGCGGGGGAGCCGACGTGGAAGGCGTTGCCGTAGACGATGAAGTCGAGCCCCATCGGGTTGCCGGGGTGGTCGAGCAGCGGGGGATCGAAGGCGAGGGTGATCGATCCGCCGAAGCCGCCGAGGGTGACGAGCCCGGTGTTGTCCGGGGTGCGGAGGCCGCCGCCGGTCGGGGCGCCGAGGGCGCGCTCGGGGTCGTTGAACTCGGGGTCCTGCACGCGCTGCCCGGGGGCGGGGCGGTACTCGACCACGCGGGAGGCGAAGTCGTGGGCGCCGGCGGCGAGGGCGCCTGCGGCTGCGAGGATGGCGAGCATGCGGTTCTCCTCTCTCAGGCGTGGCGGCGGCGACGGGCGGCGGCGAGGCCGCCGAGCGCGAGCAGGGCTGCGGCGCCGGGCGCGGGGACGGCGTAGCGGTAGACGAGGCTCGATCCGTAGATCGTGACGAGCAGCTCGCCGGTCGCGGCGTTGTAGAGGACGAAGTTGGTGTCCTCGCCGAAGGGGGAGTCGATGGCGAGGATGTCGGCGAGGGAGACGCCGCCGGGGGGAGCGAAGGGGAAGATCGCGTCGCCGTCGATGACGCCGATGAAGCCGAACTCGCCGCCGCCGAAGGGATCGCCCCCGCCGACGAGGAGGTTGCCGAAGGCGTCGAAGCCGAGGGAGGCGCCGCTGAGCAGGTCGGCGACGACGATGCCGTCGTTGTCGAAGCTGAAGACGGAGGAGCCGTCGAGCGCGGCGAGGTCGAAGGCGCGGATCTCGCCCGTGCCGCTCGGCCCGCCGAGGCTGAACCCGTCGGACGTGTACAGGTAGCCGTTGCCGATGGCGATCCCGCCGGAGAAGCCGGAGAAGTCGTTGATCACGACGCTGCCGACGGCTCCGCCGCCGGAGAGGAGGTCGACGCGGGTGACGACGGTGTCGACGCCGCTGCCGGCGACGAAGAAGGTGCGGTCGTCGGCCCAGACGGCGTCGAAGTTCGGGGCGGCGATGCGGGTGAAGGCGGGGTCGCCGATCGAGGCGAGCGCGAAGACGCCGACCTCCTGCGTGCCGGTGTAGTCGTTGTCGCCGATGGCGACGTGGGTGCCGGAGGGGTTCACGCGGAGGAAGGCGGCCTCGCCCGCGATGAAGCCCGCGGGGAGGGAGCCGAGGAGCGAGAACGAGGAGGCGTTGACGGCGTCCTGGATCAGGATGTCGTCGCCGCGGACGGCGATGACGCGTCCGTCGGGGAGGACGTCGTACGCGGCCGAGCCCTCGGGGAGGTGGAAGGAACCGGCCTGGACGTAGTTCGGGAGGTCGGCGCGTGCGGCGACGGTCGCGAGGCCGAGGAGGGCGGCGAGAACGGGGGCGTGGGACATCTCTGCTCTGCTTTCCGCGCCCGCGGAGGCGGGCGCGCCCGGCGACGGAGCGCGGGCGGACGGGCTTCGCCCCGTGTGCGCGCGGGGCGGCTCCTGGGAAGCGGAGGCCGGCGGGGCAGTCTGAAGCTCGGCGAGGGGTGGCGCAGGAGCGGGCGCGGGATCCCCGCCGGGCCTGCTTCGCGTCGGCCACGACAGTCGCCAGGGCAGGTCTTCCGGCTTGGGGCTCGGCCTCGACCGGCCTTCCCGCGGGGGCGAGCGTGCTCGCCCCGGCAGTGGCTCCGGCGGTGGATCAGCGGTGTCCTGATCCGTCCGGCGGGCGGTCCGGGGCCGCGGGGAGCGGCTTCTCGGACCGGGTCTCGGCGTCGTCGCCCTTCACGGCGGCGCGTCCGCGGTGGTGTTGCACCACACTTCCCTTTTCACCCCCGGGTCTTCGTGCACCCGGGAGCACCTTGGCTGGGCGAGGGTAGCCGGCGGGTGCGGGGCGGGTCAACGCGAAAAGCTTCCGGGGGGCGGGGATTCGGTGTTGCAGGGGTTGGCGGATCGTGGTAACTTGCTGCCGAACAGGCATTTGCGTGCGCGGGTTGCGAGGCCGCGGGACGCATCGGCTGGTGGAGGGATTGAGAGTGGCGGCCGTGCGGAGCGATCCGTGCGGCCGCTTTTGCGCGGGTGGTGGGGGAGAGC
>CAYMFP010000320.1:0-1435 GCA_964389385.1 uncultured Phycisphaeraceae bacterium
TGGCGTTGGCGCCCATCTCTGCCTTGTTCTCCGAGCCGTCGATCTGGAGCATCTCGGCGTCGACGCCCTCCTGGTCGCGCGCGTCCATGCCCTCGATCGCGGGGGCGATCTGGTCGTTGACGTTCTCGACCGCCTTCAGGACCGACTTGCCCAGGTAGAAGGACTTGTCGCCGTCGCGGAGTTCGACGGCCTCGTTCTCGCCGGTGGAGGCCCCGGAGGGCACGGCCGCGCGCCCGACGACGCCGGACGAGAGGCCGACCTCGACCTCGACGGTCGGGTTGCCGCGGGAGTCGAGGATCTGCCGTGCGGTGACGAGTTCGATGTCGAAGGCCATGGTCGTTGCTCTCCGTGCGGCCGGGGCCGGCGTGGGCGGCCCGCGGGGAGGGGAGGATAGGGAGCGGCCGCGGCGTGCCGCGACGGGCTACGGTTCGGACGCCCCGCGTCCCCGACGGAACGGGATGGGGCGGGGTAGGACGGGGTGGGGGTGGAGCGGGAGCGGAGCCGGGGCTCCGGAATGCGGGGCCTATGCGGAGGATCTGCGCGGGCGCGGCGTGATCGGTGGAGCCGCGGGCCGGGATCGTGCGAAGGATCGGGAAAGGGTTCGCGCCCGCCGCCCCGGGAGAGGGCGGCCCCGGCGCAGGCAGCGGTGAGCATGGCGGAGAGCGGCATCGACTTCGAGGCAGGGCTGGCGGATCTCCGGGGGGCGCTCGCCCGTCAGGGGGAACTCGTGCGCCGGCAGGTGGAGGCGGCGTTCGACGCCGTGTTCGACCGGAACGTCGAGTCGGCCCGGCTCGTGATGCGCCGGGACGACGAGGTGGACCGGGAGGACGTGCGGATCGAGCAGCAGTCGGTCGAGCTGCTGCTGGCCGCGGCGCAGCGGGGGACGCGGCCGCCCGCGGGGGCGTCCGGCGAGGGCGGCGCCGAGCCCGGGACGACCGCGCCCGAGGGGAACGGCGCCGGGCTGACCGCCGCGCAGCTCCGGGGGCTGCTGACGATCGTGAAGGTGAACAACGAGTTGGAGCGGATCGCCGACGCCGCCACGTTCATCGCGGAGCGCGTGATCAGCCTGGGGCAGCGCGAGGACCCGCTGCCGGAGACGACGCGCGTGATGACCAACAGCGTCATCGGGATCCTGCGCGACGCCAACGACGCCTTCGGGCAGCGCGACCCGAAGCTGGCGAAGGTCGTCCTCGCGAGCGAGGACACGGTGAAGGACTTCCGCCGGCGGATCGCCCGCAAGGCCGAGGAGCGCGTCGCCGACGGCCGCATGAGCGTCGACGTGGCGTTCGACCTCGGCGAGATCGTCTCGCAGGCGACGATGATCGCGGACCACTGCACGAACATCGCCGAGCAGGTGATCTACGAGTGCAGCGGCGCGATCGTCCGGCACATGGAGGGGCGGTGGCGGGAGATCTCCTGCTGAGGCGGGGGCGGG
>CAYMFP010000320.1:1535-3678 GCA_964389385.1 uncultured Phycisphaeraceae bacterium
CGGCCGGACCCGCCGCGGGGGTTACTTCGGCGCCTTGTAGAACGGCAGCGCGACGACCTCGGCCGGGATCTCCGCGCCCTTGTCGGTCACGATCGTGAGCTTCGTGCCGGCGGCGGTCTGGTCGGCCGCGACGAAGCCCATCGCGATCGGGTAGCCGAGCGTGGGGCTGGCGCACCCGCTGGAGACCTCCCCCACTTCCCCGCTCCCGTCGCCGGCGCGGATCTTCATCCCCTGCCGCGGCGTGCGCTTGCCCTCGCACCGCAGCCCGACGACGCGGCGCTCGGGCCCGCCGGCGTCGCGGGTCCGCAGGAGGGCCTCCTGGCCGATGAAGGTCTCGCCGTCCTCGTCCTTGTTCTTGTCGAGGCTGATGGCGAAGTCGACGCCGCAGGCGAGGGCGTTGATCTCCTCGCCGAGTTCGTGCCCGTAGAGGGGCATGCCGGCCTCGAGGCGGAGCGAGTCGCGGGCGCCGAGCCCGGCGGGCCGCAGGATCTCCGCGCCCGCCTCGTCCTTGTTGTCCTTGAGCAGGAACTTGAGGGCCATGCCGACGCCCGTGGCGGGCAGGATGACCTCCACCCCGTCCTCGCCGGTGTACCCGGTGCGGGAGACGGTCAGCTTCATGACGACGAGGTTCTTGACGGCGAAGCGGTAGCGTTTGAGGGCGGGGATCTCCTTGGAGACCTTGGCGATGAGGTCCATCACCTTCGGGCCCTGGAGGGCGACCATCGCGGTCTTCTCCGTCCGGTCCTCGATGCCGACCTTCCAGTTGTTCTCGGCGCGGACGCGCTCGAAGTGCTCGAGCATCTTGGGGCGGTTCGCCGCGTTGACGACGACGAGGAACTCGTCGTCGTCGGTGCGGTAGACGATCACGTCGTCGCGGACGCCGCCCTGCTCGTTGCAGACGAGGGTGTAGCGGCACTGCCCCGGCGTCATGTTCCCGATGCGGCGCGAGCAGGTGCGCTCGAGCAGGCGGCGCGCGTGCAGCCCCTTGAAGACGACGCGCCCCATGTGCGAGACGTCGAAGATCCCGCCGCTGCGGCGCGTGTGCTCGTGCTCCTCGACGATGGAGCCGTAGCGGATGGGCATCTCCCACCCGGCGAACTCCACCATGGTGGCGTTGTGGTCGAGGTGGAACTGACGCAGGGGAGTCTGGAGCACGCTTCTTCCTCGGAAAAAAATGGACCGGGCCCCGGCCGGCCGCGGGCGCCCGGGGAGGTGGTTATAGCCCCCCCGACCCGCGGGGCGGCGTTTCGGCGGCGTCCGCGCCCGCCCGCTCCTCCACCCCTCCCGGCCAGGGAGCGTTGTCGATCAGGCGGACCGAGCCGCACCGCACCGCGACCAGCGCCCGGAGCGGGCGCCCCGCCACCGGCGCCAGGAGCGTCTGCGCGTCTCGCACCGCGGCGTACTCCACGCGCAGCCCGTGCGCCCCGAGCACCTCGCGCAGGCGCGCCTCCGCCGCCTCGGGCGTCGGCTCAAGACGCGCCGCCCGCAGCGCCTCCGGCACGCCGCGCGCCGCGCGCCGCTCCCCGGCGCTCAGCAGGCGGTTGCGGCTGCTCATCGCCAGCCCGTCCTCCTCGCGGACCGTCGGGGCCGCCACGATCTCCGGGCGGCTCGCCGCCAGCGGAGCCACCTCGCGCACGAGCTGGAGCTGCTGCCAGTCCTTCTCGCCGAAGACCGCCGCCGCCGGGCGCGTCAGCTCGAACAGCCGGAGCACCACCTGCGCCACGCCGGCGAAGTGCCCCGGGCGCCAGCGGTCCTCGAGCCCGGGCTCGGTCGCCACCGCAGGCAGCGGCGGCACGGGCACCGGCTCGTTCGGCGGGTAGACGACCTCCGGCCCGGGCGCGAAGACGCCCGAGGCCCCCGCCGCTTCGCACGCGGCGAGGTCGTTCTCCAGGTCGCGCGGGTAGCGGTCGAAGTCGGTCTGCTCGTTGAACTGCGTCGGGTTGACGAAGACCGTCGCGACGGCCCCACCGGGCAGGTCGCGCTGCCGCGCGATCTCCGCGGCCCGGCGGATCAGGGCGGTGTGCCCCGCGTGCAGCGCCCCCATCGTCGGGACGAGCACGCACGGGCTGCCGGCGAACGGCTCTGGCGTGCGGCTGAAGATCAAGGGGCGGAAGCGTAGCCGCCGGGGGCTCAGCGCTTCGAG
>CAYMFP010000321.1:0-3670 GCA_964389385.1 uncultured Phycisphaeraceae bacterium
CCACCCTCCCATGCCCCTCCTCACCCGCCTCCATCCCGCCGACGTCCCCGCCGTCCGTCGTCCCCCCGTCGACGCCGAGACCCTCGCCGCCGCCGCGGCGATCGTCGCCGATGTCCGCGACGGCGGCGCCCGCGCGCTCCGCGCGCACGCCGAACGCCTCGGCGACCTCGACCCCACCTCCCCTGACGCCCCGCTGGTCATCCCCCCCGAGCGCCTCCGCGCGGCCCTGGATCAGATCGACGCGGACACCCGCGACGTCCTGGAGCACGCGGCCGCCAGCATCACCGCCTTCGCCGGCGCCCAGCGCCGCACCCTCGTCGACCTCGAGATCCCCATCCCCGGCGCCGACGGCTCCGCCCGCGCGACCATGGGCCACCGCATCGCCCCCGTCGATCGCGCCGGCTGCTACGCCCCCGGCGGGCGGTACCCGCTCCCCTCCAGCGTCCTCATGACGGCCTGCACGGCCCGGGCCGCGGGCGTCCGGGAGGTCTGGGTCGCCTCGCCCCGCCCCGCCCCCGTCACCCTCGCGGCCGCCGCGATCGCCGGCGCCGACGGGCTCCTCGCCGTCGGCGGCGCCCACGCCGTCGCCGCCCTCGCCTACGGGCTCGACGCCGACCCCGCCGCGGGGCTCCACGAGCCGCTGCGCCCCTGCGACGCGGTCGTCGGCCCCGGCAACCGCTGGGTCACGGCCGCCAAGCAGCTCGTCTCCGGCACGGTCGCGATCGACATGCTCGCCGGCCCGAGCGAGGTCCTCGTCATCGCCGACGCCTCGGCCGACCCGGCCGTCATCGCGGCCGACATGCTCGCCCAGTGCGAGCACGACGCCGACGCCTCGGCGATCCTCGTCGCCCTCGACCCCGCCCTCCCCGACCGCGTCGAGCCCGAACTCGCCGCGCAGCTCGAAGCCCTCCCGGAGCCGAACCGCTCCACCGCCCGCGCGGCGCTCGCCAACGCCTTCGCCGTCATCGCCGCCTCCGGGGACGAGGCCGTGGCGATCGCCGACCGCCTCGCCCCCGAGCACCTGCAGGTGGAGACCGCGGACGCGGAGGCCCTCGCCCGCCGCCTGAGCCACTACGGCGCCCTCTTCGTCGGGGCCGGTGCGGCCGAGGTCCTCGGCGACTACGGGCTCGGGCCGAACCACACCCTCCCCACCGGCGGCACCGCCCGGTCCACCGCCGGGCTCAGCGTCTTCACGTTCCTGCGCGCCCGCACGTTCATCGCGATCGACGCCGCCGGCTCCGGCGCTCCCCCGGCCCGCGCCCCGCGCGACGTCTGCCGCCGCGCCGCCGCCTTCGCCCGCCTCGAAGGCCTCGAGGCCCACGCCCGCGCCGCGGAACGGCGGCTGTAGGAAAGCCCCGAGTCTTGAAGCTTTGCGTCCTGAAGTCCCGAGTTTGGAAGCCGGAGACGAAGGGCGACCGATGCAGGCGCCATCCTCCGCGCCTCAAGCCTCAAGACTTCTCCCCTCCTCCCCCCTCTTCCCCGCCCACTTCTCCACCACCGCGCCGAGCCGGTCGAGGTCGATCGGCTTGCTCAGGTAGTCGTCGCACCCGCACTCGAGGCACCGCCGCCGGTCCTCCGGCATCGCGTGGGCCGTCAACGCCACGATCGGCACGCGCGAACCCGCCCGGCGCAGGCGCCGCGTCGCCTCGTACCCGTCGACCACCGGCATCTGCATGTCCATGAGCACGACGTCGTACCCGTTCGCCGGGCTGTTCAGCTTCTCCAGCGCCTCCGCCCCGTTCGCCGCGACCTCCACCCGGGCGCCGAGGCGTCCGAGCACCGTCTCGATCAGCGCGGCCGTGTCCGGCGTGTCCTCCGCCAGCAGCACCCGGGCCCGGACCGCCTTCGGCCCCGGGGCCGTCGCCTCGGCCTCGGCCCGCTCGTGCGCCTCCCGCGCCTCGCCGGCCCCGAGCCCGCCGCGCGCCCCTTCCGCGCTCACCTCCATGCGGAAGCAGCTCCCCTGCTCCGGCTCGCTCCGCACGAGCGACACGTCGCCGCCGAGCAGCCGCGCCAGCTCCCGCGCGATCGACAGCCCCAGCCCGGCCCCGCCCCCCGCCCCGTGCTCGTACGGCGTGAACAGCCGCGCCGCCATCTCCGGCTCGATCCCCGGCCCGGTGTCGAGCACGTCCACCCGCAGCCGGTCGGCCCCCTCCTCCCGCGCCAGCGAGGCGACCACCCGCACCGTCCCCCGCCCCGTGTGCCGGATCGCGTTGCTCAAGAGGTTCCCCAGGATCTGCCGCACCCGCACCGGGTCCGTCTCGATCTCCGCCGGCAGGGGCGTCACGTACTCCGACAGCAGCCGCAGCCCCTTCGACTCCGCCCGCCGCCGGAACCGCGCGCACACCTCCCCCACCAGCGCCGCGGGCGAGCACCGCTCCCGGCCCACCCGCACCGCGCCCGCCTCCACCTGCGAGAGGTCCAGGATCTCGCCCACGATCCCCAGCAGGTCCCGCCCCGTCCGCCGGATCGTCTCCGACCACGCCCGCTGCTCGTCCGGGCTCCGCACCCCCTCCGCCAGCAGGTCCGCGTACCCCAGGATCGCCGTCATCGGCGTCCGGATCTCGTGGCTCATCCCCGCGAGGAACCGGCTCTTGGCCGCGCTCGCCGCCTCCGCCGCCGCCCGCGCCTCGGCCAGCTTCGCCTGCACCTGCTTGAGCTGCTCGATGTCCGTGTGCGTGCCGAGCACCCGCGCCGCCTCCCCCGACGGCATCCGCTCCACCACCCGCCCCCGCGAGAGCACCCACCGCCACCCCCCGTCGGCCGTGCGCAGCCGGGCCTCGAAGCTGAAGTCCTCGCGCTCCCGCGCCAGGCACCGTTGCAGGCTCGTCATCGTCGACTCCCGGTCCTCCGGGTGCAGCAGCCCGAAGAACGTGTCCACGTGCGACGGCAGCGCCCCGGGCTCGTAGCCCAGCATCCGGAACCAGCCCTCGCTGTAGTAGCAGGCCCCGGTCGGCGGGCGCCAGTCCCAGAGCCCCTGCCCGCTCCCCTCCAGCGCCGCCGCCAGACGGGCCGACGCGTTCGCCGCCTCCTCCCGCGCCGCCTCGGCCTCGGTCACGTCCAGGAACGAGACGACCGCCGTCTCGTCGTCCAGCGGGGCGGCGGCCAATCGCAGGAACGAGATCTCCGCGGCGTTCTCGCCGCCCGCGCGCGGGGCGATCTGCGCCGCCCCGGACTGCGGGTGCCCCGTCTCGAACGCCCGCCGGATCAGCGCCGCCACCTCCGCGCAGCCCCGGTGGCGGCACGAGGCCTCCCAGCGCTGCCCGGTCAGCTCCCCCGGGCCCGCGCCGAGCGCGGCGCAGGCCGCCGGGTTCGCGTACGTGATCTCGAAGTCCACGACCGCGCCGCGTTCGCGTACGGCGCGCACCACGAGCACGCCGTTCAACGCGTGCTGCAGCGCCACCCGCGCCACCCCGCCCGGAACATCGTCTAAACGCGCCGGCACAAGGTCCCTTCTGGCAGAACGCCAGCCCAGACTCCCTTGAATAGAACCCTTCGACGTCCGGTCTGCAACAGTTTCCACGCGTCGAGGGCCAGCTTTCCGCCCGTCGGGCGCGACTTCTGCCGATCCGGGCCGCCCGCGGACGCAACGTCCGCGCGGCGCGGGAGCCGCGGGCCGGGCGTCGCTCACGGACGGCCCATCTCCACCCCGCCCCACCCCGCCCCACCCCGC
>CAYMFP010000322.1:0-3662 GCA_964389385.1 uncultured Phycisphaeraceae bacterium
CGGGTGGGTGGGGTGGGGTGGGGTTGGGGTGGGGAGTCGGGCTCGCCGTCAGGCGCCGTAGGCGCGGAGGGCGTAGTCGCGGACCATGCGCTCGGTGGTGAAGTGCGAGCCGTTGAGGGCGATCGCGTTCTTCATCACGCGGATCCAGCCGGGGCGGTCGTTGTGGTACAGCGGGAGGATCTTGGTGTCGAGCTGGCTGTAGAGGCTCTCGGCGTGCTTCTTGTAGAGCCGCTCGGCCGGCATGGTGAGGACGGAGTCGCCGGGCTCGCCGATGGCCCAGCCGGTGACGCCCTCGACCCAGCCCTCGAGCCACCATCCGTCGAGGGTGGAGAGCTGCGGGACGCCGTTGAGGGCGGCCTTCATGCCGCTGGTGCCCGAGGCCTCGAGCGGGGGCTCGGGGTTGTTGAGCCAGAGGTCGCACCCGGCGACGAGGAGCTTGGCGATGTCGATCTCGTAGTTGGGGACGAAGACGACCTTCACGCTGCCGTTGAGGCGCCCGCGGAGCTGGGCGATCTCGTGGATGATGCCCTTGCCGGCGGCGTCGTTGGGATGGGCCTTGCCGCCGTAGATGACCTGGATCGGCCCGTGCTTCTGCGCGATGGCGGCGAGGCGGTCGGGGTCGGAGAGGAGCATCGCCGGGCGCTTGTAGGCGGTGGCGCGGCGGGCGAAGACGATGGTGAAGTCCCGGTCGTTGAGCGCTTCGCCGCCCGAGAGGCCGAGGCGTTTGTTCACCTCGCCCGTCATGAGCCGCTTGGCGTCGGCGTGCGCGGCGGCCACGTCCTCGTCCGGGATGCCCGCGGCGAGGCGCAGGTCGGAGTTGTTCGCGCGCCACTCGGGGCAGTGCCTGTCGAAGAGGTCGCGCAGGGGCTTGCGCGCCCAGGTGGCGGCGTGGACGCCGTTGGTGATCGCCTCGATCCGGTAGCCCGGGAACATGTCCCGCGAGACCTCGCCGTGCTTGCGGGCGACGGCGTTGGCGAACTTGGAGAGGTTGAGCGCCAGGCGCGTGGTGTTGAAGATCGCGGGGTTGTACCCCTCCCGCGCGCCGGGCTCGCCGTAGATCTCCGGGTGCTGCCAGAGCGGGTGCTCGCCGATGATCGCCTTCATCTGCCCGATGTCGAAGCGGTCGTGCCCGGCGGGGACCGGCGTGTGCGTGGTGAAGACGCAGCGCTGCCGCACGCGCTCGAGCATGTCGCGGTCGAGCGTGCCCAGGCCGGTGCGCGAGATGTACTCGCTGAGCAGCTCCACGCAGAGGAGGCACGCGTGCCCCTCGTTCATGTGGAAGCAGCCGATGTCGTGCCCGATCGCGCGGACCATCCGGCGCCCGCCGATGCCGAGCACCGCCTCCTGCTTGATGCGGTGCTCGTGCCCGCCGGAGTAGAGCTGGTGCGTCAGCCGGCGGTCGTCCGGGTGGTTCTCCTCCAGGTCGGAGTCGAGGAAGTAGACCGGGACGCGGTGCCCGTGCACGCCGATGACGTCGAACTGGTACGCCCGCAGGAGGACCTCGCGCCCCGCGATCGGGAGGCTCACCCGCGGCGCGAGCTCGCGCAGCACCTCGTCCGGGTTCCACCGCCGCGGGCCTTCCTGCTGGCGCCCGTCGGCGTCGAACGTCTGGTCGAAGTAGCCGTTGCGGTAGAGCAGCGTGACGCCGACGTACGGGAGCCCGAGGTCCGCGGCCGCGCGGATGGTGTCCCCCGCCAGGATGCCCAGGCCGCCGGAGTAGGTCGGGATGGCGGGCTCGAGCCCGATCTCGAGGGAGAAGTAGGCGATGTCCTGGTGTTCCTGGATCACGTGCTGAGGCTCCTGTCTCTCCGCCTGGCGGTCCCGTCCGAGGCGTCGGCGGCAGCGGGCCGGCCGGAGCCCGGGGCGGGGGGGACCAGGGTGGAGAGGTTATCGGCTAATCGGCCTCAGTCAGCCCGGAGATGACCCCGGCCGCCGGTTTGGCGGGCGGCGGGTGTCGTCGGCGCCGGCGCCGCCGGCGCACGACGCGCAAGTCGTTCGCAGACGATCGCCCGGGGAGACCGGTCGAACCGCAGCACGAAGAGGGTGAGCCGGCGGTCGCCCGCCCCCCGGAGGCGTGTCTGGAGCGTGTCCGGGTCGACGAGCCCGTCCCGGGTCTTCACCTCGACCACCCCGCCCCCGAGGGCCGACAATGCGGCCTTGACCCGGCGCTCGTTCCAGGGGAGGTCCTCGAGCACGGCGAAGGTGGCGGCGAAGGGGGTGTGGATCTCGGCGTCGGCGGCCAGCAGCCCGAGCCGCGGGTGGACCGGCACGGCGCCGACGGCCTCGGCGAGGGTCCAGAGCTGCCGGGCCCGCTCCACGGCCGGATCGACCGCGAGCAGGAACGCGCCGAGCGAGCCGCCGGTCGTCTCGCCCTCGAGCCGGGCAGGCCCCGCGATCGTCTCGCCGGAGGGGAGCAGCGTCGCGCGGTGGGGGTGGGGGTCGGGCGAGGCGAGCGGTCCCGTCCAGAGCAGGGCCTGCGTGAGGCGGCCGGACTCCGAGAGCACCTCCAGCTCGTGCGGGCGCCCGGGCGGGAGGAGGTCCGCGCGGAGGTCCTCGATCTCCACCCCGGGCCCGAGCTTCACGCAGCACGCCTCGAAGCGGTCGAGGATCGTGCGCAGCGCAGCCGGATCGGGGCGGAGATCGGCGAGGCGGGTGCGGCGCCGGCCGTCGCTCCGTCGCGCCGGATCGATGTGGGCCGCCCCCGGCGACGACGCGCGGGCCGCGTCGGTCGCCTCCGCGGAGACGGCGGGGCACCCCGCGTTCGTTCCGGCCATCCACGCCCGGACGGGGTCGAGATCGACGGCCGTGAAGTTCCGCCCGGCCGCGGCGAGCGCCAGGGCGTCGGCGCCGACGCCGCAGCACAGGTCCAGGACGGGGGCGGCGGGCGCGAGTCTCCGGAATCGCCCGGCCTTGTGCGTCGCCGCGGCGTGCGAGGAGGCCATCTCCGCACCCTCGGGATCGGCGACGAAACGCTCGGCGAGTTCGGGCGGGAACTTCCGGGCGAGCTTGCGCCGTGCTTCGGCGATGAGCAGGGCGATGCGGACGTGCTCGGACGGGAAGAGGCGGCGCAGGCGGGCGATGGCGTTCGCGTCGCCCGGCGCCGCGTCCGCGGCCCGGGCGAGCAGGTCCGCGTCCGCGGCGGTGCGCTGCCAATCCGTGAGTTCTCCGAGCGGCGAGGCGGGCACGCGGGAGGGTAGCGGCGGGCGGGCTCGCGCCGCGGCGCTCGTCCGGCGTCGGGCGTGGTTTCACGGTCGATCGTCGGGGCGGCGAGGAGCCGGAGACGCCGGGAGGATCGCGGGCGATGGGGGCGTAGGAAACAACTTCGGGAGAAGCGTCCGGCCCGCCGGCGGGCGGGCCGGGCCTGCGTGCGTGGCGGAAAGCCGCCGCTGCGCGTCGCGCCAGGAGGGCTCGGCGCGAGCGGGGCGGGGCGGGATCAGTAGCGGTAGCTGTCCGGCTTGTACGGGCCCTCGACGCTCACGCCGATGTAGGCGGCCTGCTCGGGGGTGAGCTTGGTGAGCTTCACGCCGAGGGCGTCGAGGTGCAGGCGGGCGACCTTCTCGTCGAGGTGCTTGGGGAGCACGTAGACGCGCTTCTCGTAGGCGTCCGTGTTCGTGAACAGCTCGATCTGGGCCATCACCTGGTTCGTGAAGCTCGCGGACATC
>CAYMFP010000323.1:0-3630 GCA_964389385.1 uncultured Phycisphaeraceae bacterium
CCAGCGCGAGGATCGCCTCCGCCACGGCCGCCCGCCGCGCGACGGCCGGCACGAGCCTCTCTGGCAGATCTGCGCGCAGCCCGTGCCGCCGGAGGACGCCCGTCAGCAAGATCCACGCCGCCGGCAGCGCCAGCAGGGCTCCCGCGACCAGCGGCCCGAACTGGAGGATGCCCTCTCCCGCGGCGATCACCCCCTTCGTCAGCGCCGGCACCGGTACCTGCGCATCCGTGAGCACGCCCGCCAACTGCGGGAGCGTGCGGGTCGCCAGGAACACCGTGACGCCGAGCCCCACGAGCAGGACGACGACCGGGTAGGTCAGCGCCGCGGCGAGGCGGCCGGCGAGTTCGCCCGAGCGGGAGCGGCGCTCGGCGAGGCGCGAGAGGGCGCCCGCCAGATCCCCCGACCGCTCCCCGGCCCGCACCGCCGCCGCCTCGGCCCCGTCGAACCACCCCGCCTCATCGCCGAGCGCTTCGCCGAGCATGCGCCCGCCGCGCACGGCCTCGCGGAGCCGCAGCAGCAGCTCGCGCCGGGCGCGATGTCCCGCGCGGGCGTCGCCGGCCACCACGCCGAGCGCCTCGGCCACCGGCACCCCCGAGCCGATCATCGTCGCGAGGCTGTCGAGCAGCTCGGCCTTGACGCCGGCGCGGCGGGATCGCCTGTGCGCGTCGAGGCGCTCGGCCAGCGACGTGAACGCCGCGGCGCCCGCGGTCTGCCCCTCCCCCCGTCGGCGGGCCCCGCGGTGCAGCGGACGCACCTCCAGCGGACGCAGCCCGAGCCGGCGCAGGGCGGCCCGGACCTCGGCCGGCCCCTCGCCCGCCAGCTCGCCCGTGGTGGGGCGCCCGCCGTCGGCGGGGATCGCGGTGTACCGCCACAGGCTCACGCCGCGCCTTCCTTGCCCGGTCCTGCAGCGGCCGCCGCCGGGCCGTCGTCGACCATCCCGTGCGCCACCCGCGAGACTTCCACCCGCGTCGTCACGCCCCGGCGCACGAGCTCATCCCCCATCTCCATCAGCCCCGCCATGCCCCCGGCGACCGCGGCCGAGCGGAGTTCCGCCGCCGGGGCTCCCCGCGCGATCATCTCGCGGAGCCCGCCCTCCACGCACATGAGCTCGAACAGCCCCGTCCGCCCCTGCAGGCCGGTCCCGAAGCACGCCGGGCACCCCGCGCCCCCGCACGCCGCGTGCAGCGTCCGCACCAGCCGCTGGGCGAGCACCGCCGACAGCGACGCCGCCACCAGGTACGGCTCCACGCCCAGGTCGATCAGCCGCGGCACGGCCGAGGGCGCGTCGTTCGTGTGCAGCGTGCTCAGCACGAGGTGCCCCGTCAGCGCCGCTTGGACCGCCGTCCGCGCCGTCTCCGCGTCACGGATCTCCCCGACCATGACCACGTCCGGGTCCTGGCGGAGGATGTGCCGCAGGCCGCTGGCGAACGTCACGCCCTTCCGCGGCTCCACCTGGGCCTGGCTCACCGCGACCCCGACCGAACTCAGCTCGTACTCGATCGGGTCCTCGATCGTCATCACGTTCAGGGCCCCGCCCCGCCCCGAGCGCGCCGACGCCCCCTGCCGCGTGATCCACCGCAGCGTCGCGTACAGCGTCGTCGTCTTGCCGGAGCCGGTCGGCCCGGTGAGCAGGACGATGCCGTTGGCGCGCGAGGCTCGGTCGAGGTACCGCCGCCGAACGTCGTCCGGCATGCCGATCTGCTCGAAATCGGCCAGGCGCAGCCCGCGGTCGGTGTCGAGGATCCGCACCACCGCGCGCTCGCCGTGCGCGGTCGGCAGCGTCGAGATCCGCAGGTCGATCGCGCGGCCTCCGCTCGAACGGGCTTCGCCGTCCGGCGTCGGCTCTTCCGCGGCCGCTTCGTCCGCCAGCGGCCGGCCCACCGTCACCGTCGCACGCCCGTCCTGCGGCGCCCGCCGCTCGGCGATGTCCATGCGGCCCATCACCTTGATCCGGCTGACCACCGCCTGGGCCGTCGCCCGCGGCAGCTCGCGGGCGTCCTGCAGCACGCCGTCGACCCGGTAGCGCACGAGCGTCCGGTCCGCCAGCGGCTGCACGTGCACGTCGCTCGCCCCGAGGCTGAGCGCTTCGAAGAGCAGCGCATCGACGAGCCGCACGACCGGCGATTTGCCTCCCGTCGAGAGCAGATCGCGGTCGGCAGCGGCCAGGAGTTCGTCGACCGCGACGCCGGCCTCGCCGGCCGCCAGCGGCGAGCGGAGGGCGCCGTCCCCATCGCCCGCCCGGCCTTCGGCCATCGCCGGACCGGACCGCCGCGCCTCGGCGTACAGCGACTCGATGCGCCGGGCCACATCCTCGGCCGGCGCCTCGCGCGTCTCGACGGACGCCCGCAGCCGTACGGCGACGTTGTGCACCGCCACGGGCGAAGTTTCCGGCCCGATCAGCAGGCGGACGCCGCGCCCGTCCGGGTCGGGCTCCGAGGCCACCAGCAGATGCCGGCGCGCAAAGTCGATAGGAATGAGCCGGCAGAACCGCTCCCGCACCGTTCCGGCTCCGGGAGCGGCCTCCGCTCGCGCGGCGGTCTCGGGCATGGGAACGGACGCGGCCGTGCTCACCGGATCACCCTCGCCCGAACCTCGGGAAAGCCGTCGTCGATCCCCGCGGCGCCGCGCTCCTGCCCCGACCACCACCGCAGGTCCTCGAAGCCCTCGCGACGGGCCACGTCCGCCCGGATGAACACCCAGAACCGCGACCGGCTCCGCGAGGCGCTCTTGTTGCGGAAGAGCGGCCCGATGCCGGGAAGCCGCCCCAGGAACGGCACCTGATCGCGGGCTTCCCCCTCGCTCGCGACCTCGACCCCGCCGACCGCGATGACGTACCCGTCCGGGATCGTCGCCGCGCTCTCCAGCTCCTCCTCCCGCCGCGGCGGGGGCAGGGCCGCGCTGGCGGACTCGCCCACGAACGCCGAGAGCGAGACGCTGTACTCGAGCAGCAGGTGGTCGCCCTCGAGGATGCGCGGGGTGATCCGCACCTGCGTGCCCGCCGCGACGCTGCCGCCGAAGCTCGTCGTCGAAACGGTGTCGCCCGCGTTCACCGAGAGGAACGGCTCCTGGCGCGTCGAGTTGAGCACCGCCGTCTGGTTGTTGGAGACCAGCACCTTCGGACGGCTGAGCGACCGCCCGTCGTTGAGCGTCTCGAGCGCCCGCACCACCACCGAGTAGTCGCCCGGGTCGAGCACGACCGCCGTTCCCCCGGGCGCCTCGATCTCCGGCAGGCCGCCGCCGGGACCGACGTTGCCCAGCCCGAACAGGCTGCTCAGGCGGTACAGCGTGCCGCCCGCGTCCAGCAGCGCCTGCAGCTCGACGCCCAGGTCGAGCGTCTCCGACTCGTTCAGCGTGACCAGCAGCACCTCGACCATCACCTGCGGCTGGCGGACGTCCAGCGTCTCGATCATCGCCCCCAGCCGCTCGAGCAGCCGGGGCGGGCCCACCGCGATGAGGCTGTTCGTCGCCTCGTCGGCGATCACCTGCAGTTCGCCGGCCTCCACCGCGGCTCCGCCGGGGCGGCCTGAAGGCGATCCGCCGCGGGTTGGTCCCCGCGGCGGCCGAGGCAGCGGGGCCATCGGGTCGGCCGCCGCGCGCTCCGCCGGGCTCGCCGTGGGCACGGCCGCCTCC
>CAYMFP010000324.1:0-3579 GCA_964389385.1 uncultured Phycisphaeraceae bacterium
GTGTCCGCGCCGCCGACCCGTGGGGCGGCGGACGCGTGGAGGGTAGTCGCGGCGGAGAGGCCCGGGAGCGCGGGATCAGACGGCCGCGAGTTCCGGCTCGCGCGCGGCGGCGGGGCGGGGGACGGTGAGGTTCTCCCCGTACTCGCCGGGGAGGAAGTAGTGGCACCGGGCCATGTCGACGGCGAAGGGGGTTTCGTGCCCGACGCGGAGCCCGGTCTGCGCGGGGATGCGGGCGGTGAAGCGGTTCTTGCCGGTCTGGAGGTGGAGGTCCATCTGATCGCCGAGGGGCTCGACGACGCGGACGGTGGCGTGGAGGATGCGGTGCTCGGCGGCGGCGGAGGCGTGCAGGTCGCCGTGCTGGCATTCGCAGAGGAGCTGCGGGCGCAGGCCGAAGACGATGGGCTCGCCCACGTGCGCGCGCAGGCGGTCCTGGTGGGCGTCGTGGACGCGGAGGGCCTGGGGGCGCCCGTCGGGGCCGGGGGAGCCCTCGACGAAGAAGAGATCGCCGCCGCGCTGCTCGAGGACGCCGTCGAAGAAGTTCATCGGGGGGGTGCCGATAAAGCTGGCGACGAAGCGGTTGACGGGGTGCTGGTACACCTCGAACGGGGAGTCGACCTGCTGGACGAGCCCGGCGGACATGACGACGACGCGGTCGCCGAGCGTCATCGCCTCTTCCTGGTCGTGGGTGACGTAGACGGTGGTGGTGCGGAGGCGCTGGTGGAGGGCCTTGAGTTCGCCGCGGGTGGTGACGCGGAGCTTGGCGTCGAGGTTGGAGAGGGGCTCGTCGAAGAGGAAGGCCTTGGGCTCGCGGACGATGGCGCGGCCGAGGGCGACGCGCTGGCGCTGCCCGCCGGAGAGGGCCTTGGGCTTGCGGTCGAGGTAGGGGGTGATGCCGAGGATCTCGGCGGCCTGGCGGACGCGGCGGTCGATCTCGTCCTTGGGGACCTTGCGGAGCTTGAGGGCGAAGGCCATGTTCCTGTAGACCGTCATGTGCGGGTACAGGGCGTAGTTCTGGAAGACCATCGCGATGTCGCGGTCCTTGGGGTGGACGTTGTTGACGACGCGCCCCCCGATCTCGATGGTGCCGCGGGAGATCTCCTCGAGCCCGGCGATCATGCGGAGGGTGGTCGATTTGCCGCACCCGGAGGGCCCGACGAGGACGACGAACTCGCCGGAGCGGATGTCGAGGTTGACACCCTGGACGGCCTCGACCCCGCCGTCGTAGATCTTCCAGACGTCCGATAGCCGCACATCCGCCATGGTGGGTCCTCGGTAAGTCGCCGAACCGGGGAGGGTAGCGGGAAGGCACGAACTTCACAAGCGTTACAGACGACCGTGAGGGCGTGCGGCGGCGGGGGCGCGGGGTCAGGCGGGGAGGCCGTGCGTCGATAGCCCACCGGCAGGAGGCTTGGGCTATGGAAGGCTCGCGCAGATCGTTCGATCAGGTGAAGGCGATCCTCGGGAAGCTCGACCGCTCGATCGATGAGGCGCGCAGCCGTCGATTGGGCGTGCCGAGCCGGGACGAGCGGCCGGCGCCGCGTCCAACGCCGGGCGCTCCGAGTCCCCTCGATCAGGAGGTCGGCGGTCCGCGTCCGGCGGGCGAGCCAACCCCGGAGGCGGCGCGGCCGGCGGCGGACCCCGCGGCCTCGGGCACGCCGGTGCCGCGGTATCCGGCGCCGAACCGCCCGCGGCCGTCGTTCGGACGGGCCCGCCCGCTGAACCCGGAGCAGGGGGAATCCCGCCCGCAGGCGCACTCGGACGGGACGCCGCTCGGGCGGTGGGTCGGCCCGAACGGGCTCATCGGCTGACGCCCGGTTCCGCGTCGTCCGGCGCTGGCGCGCGGGCGGCCCGGCCCTCGATCCATCGCCGCATCTTCGCCTCGAGCACGGGGAGCGGGAGCGCGCCGTCGCCGAGCAACTCGTCGTGGAAAGCGCGGAGGTCGAAGCCCGCGCCCAGGGCCTGCTCGGCCTCGGCGCGCAGGCCCCGGATGCGCAGCTCGCCGATCTTGTAGGCCAACGCCTGCCCGGGCCAGCCGATGTAGCGCGTCACCTCGGCCTCGACGTTCTGCCGCGAGAGGGCGCTGTTGGCGAGCATGTACTCGACCGCCCGCTCGCGGGTCCACCCCTTGGCGTGGATGCCGGTGTCGACGACGAGGCGCAGGGCCCGCCACATCTCGAAGTTCAGGCGGCCGAAGTCGTCGTACGGGTCGGCGTAGAGCCCGCGCCCGTCGGGGCGGTCGTCCATCTCGAGCCCGAGGCGCTCGGCGTAGAGGGCCCAACCTTCGATGTAGGCGTTGGGGGCGAAGAGGCGGCGGAGCGGGTGCAGGCCCTCGAGTTCGTAGGCCAGGGCGATCTGGTGATGGTGCCCCGGGACGGCCTCGTGCAGCGTGAGCGCGACCATGTCGTAGGTCGGTCGCTGGTCCAGGGCGTAGGTGTTCGCGAGAAAGCGCCCGGGCTGAGCGGCCTCGAGCGAGCCGGGGTGGTAGTAGGCGGAGGGCGCGGTGGGCGCCATGAACGGCGGCGTCTGCTCGACGCCGTAGGGCAGACGCGGCAGGCGGCGGAAGAGGCGGGGCATCTCGGCGTCGACGCGCTTGGCGATGTCGCGGTAGCCGCGGAGGAGTTCCTCGGGCGTGTCGTGGTAGAACCGCGGGTCGGTGCGGAGGTAGTTAACAAAGGCGGCGAAGAGGGCGTCGCCCCCGAGTTCGCCCCTGCGGGGGAAGTCGGAGCGGGCGATGACGCCCATCATCTCGGCGCGGATGCGCGCCACCTCGCGCAGGCCGGTCTCGTGCACCTCGTCCGCGGTCAGCGGGAGCGTCGTGTGCTCGAGGATGGCGACCTCGTAGGCGCGGCGGCCGTCGATCCCCTCGCTGATCCCGACGGTTTCGCGCGTCCGCGGGAGGTACTCCTCGCGGAGGAATCGTTCGAACTCCAGGTAGGCCTCCGCGATCGGGCCCGAGACGAGGCCGAGGGCCTCGGCGCGGCGCGGATCGTCCTCCGGCAGGCGACGGAGCGGCTTGAAGAAGCCGCTCTCGGCCGGACGGGAGCGGGCTTCCTCGGCGATGCCGGCGGCCGCGGGAGCGGCGGGCTCGACCGTGACCCGCGGGGGCACCCGCCCCTCGGCGAGCCCTTCGCGCATGCAGGCGATCGTGTCACGGATGCGTTTGGGAACCTGCCGGAGGCGGGCCACGTAGTCGTCGTGGTGGCGGTCGCGGGTGAAGGGGAAGGACGAGCCCATCGCGGGCAGCCACGTGTGCGGGCCCGTCATCGTGCTGACCGGCATCTGCCACTGCTTCAGCGGAGCGGCGGCGAGCGTCTGCTCCAGGGCGTGGCGGAGCAGGTCGGCGTCGAGACGGTCGGCGGGGGCGAGGGCGTCGCGGTCGATCGCCTCCAGCCGCTCGAGGGTCCGGCGGGCCCGGCCGATCCAGGCCCGGTGGGCATCGGGGGAGTGGTCGGCGAGGCGGTCGTTGTACCGGTCGTCGCCGAGGACGGGTCCGACCCACTCCGGCGACCGCTCGTGCAGGGCGTCGAGGTAATCGTCGAGGAGGGTGCGGAGTTCCGCGGAGGGGGTGGGCGCGGCGCG
>CAYMFP010000325.1:0-3563 GCA_964389385.1 uncultured Phycisphaeraceae bacterium
GGAGCGGGACGGCGATGCGGAGCAGCGCCTCGTCCGGCGACGGCTCGACGCGGACGGCCTCCGGCTCCGCGCCGAGGGCCGCGGCGAGCAGGGCGCGTTCCCGGTCGGTCAGCGCGGTGGAGGCGGGGGCCCCCGAGAGGCGGACGACGAAGTCGGCGGCCGCCGGGGAGGCGCCCGCCGGCTCCACGGCGGCGGCGAGGGCGACCGGGCCCGGGGCGCCGCGGAGGCGGAGGACGAAGAGGGTCAGGGCCCGGGTGAGGCGGCGCGGGTCCACGAGCCACGGGTCCGCGGGGAAACGCCCGCTCGTCTCGCTCCCGAAGGGGAGCATGCGCGTGACGAGCTGCCCGGTGGTCTCCCACCACGCCTTGAGGTCCGCGGGGGCGGGGTCCTGGTCGTCGCGCTGGACGAGCGGCTCCAGCGAGGCCTGCATGTTCTCGAGCCACTCGACGAGCATCTCGAAGCCGGCGGCGGCCTGCTCGGGGGAGGTGGCGGGGTCCCGCAGGCGGGCGCAGAGCGAACGGCCGGCGAAGGTGGCGTTGATGAGGTCGTGGCGGAGCATGCGAGCGAGCAGGCCGATGGCCTCGGCCTGAGCGTGCTCGACACCGACGGCTCCGCCCGCGCCCTGCGGCATGTTCTCGCCCCCTAAGCAGGGTTCCGGCTTCCGCCGTAGCCCCCGCGGATTCGGCCGACCGGGATCGGCCGCCCAAAACACGAGGCGGGGCGGCCGGTGGCCGCCCCGCGATCGTTCAAGTCGGGGTGACTGGATTCGAACCAGCGACCTCTTGACCCCCAGTCAAGCGCGCTAACCAAACTGCGCTACACCCCGCGCAACCCCCGCCGCGTTCGGTCGGGGGCGGTGATGGTAGCCCTCCGGAAGCCGGCGGCCAACCCGGAATCGGGATCGGCGCGCCCCGGGACGCGGATTCCGGGGGGCCGGGCGTCCGGCCGGGGGGCTCGCCCCGGCCGCGGCCGCACGGGGGGGATCAGAACCCGCGGAAGTCGCGGGCGGCGTTCATGATCTCCTCGGCCCGCCGCGGGTCGTTCGGGCGGGACCAGTCCTTGTTCTCCTTGAGGTAGCTGCCGACGATGAGCCCGTCGGCGTGCTCGAGGAGGACGGGGACCTTGTCCGGCGTGACGCCGCTGCCGACGAAGACCGGGCGGTCGTGGGGGAACTTGTCCCGGACGTAGGCGACGTCCTCGGGGTGCGTCGGCTCCCCGGTGCTCTCCCCGGTGACGATGACGCCCTCGGCCCGGAAGAAGGCGGCGGCGACGGCCGTCTGCCCGATGTCGAGGTCGCCCGTGATGGCGTGGGAGGCGTGCTTCTTCTTGAGGTCGGCGAAGATCATGACGTCCTCGGCGCCGATCGCCCTGCGGTAGCGGAGGAGTTCGCCGGCCTCGGCCTCGGTGAGCAGGCCCTCGTCGGCGACGTGGGCGAAGACGTAGTTCTCCACGCGCACGAACTGGGCGCCGATCGCCTGGGCGACGGCGAGGGCGTGCTTGTTGCCGCAGGAGAGGATCTGGACGCCGATCGGCAGGTCGGTGACGGCCCCGACCTCGAGCCCGATGCGCGTCATGCTCGCGACGATCTCCGGCCCGAGCTTCGGGCCGGCGACGTAGGGGCGGTCGTGCAGGTTCTCGATGATGATGGCGTCGAAGCCCGCCTCCGCGAGGACCTTGGCGTCCTCGCACGCCTGCGCGGCGATGATCTCGACGGAGGTGCTGTTCTGCGGGGTGCCGGGGAGCGCGCCGACGTGCACCATGCCGATGATCGACTTCCGGGGCGTGAATCGCGTCTTCGCCGTCGTCATGCGCCTGCTCTCCGGCCGGGTCCGTGGAGGGCGAGTATACGAGCGGGCGCGAGCCGGCCGCGCGGCCCGGCCCGGGCTTCGTCTCCCGGCGGCGGACGGCCTACGTTCCCCGCATGCTGCTGACGGGCCTCCTCATGCTCCCCGATCGGGCCCGCCCGGGCTCGGTCCGCCTCGCGCCCGGCCGCGTGCGGGTGGAGGGCGAGCGGATCGCCGGGGTGGAGGAACTCCAGGACCTGCGCGTCACGCCCGAGACCCCGCTGATCACGCCGGGGTTCGTCGACGCGCACCTGCACCTGCCGCAGTTCGATTCCGTCGGGGTGGCGGGGCTGGAGCTGCTGGAGTGGCTGCGGCGCGTGGTCTTCCCGGCCGAGGCGCGCTGGGCCGATCCGGCGTACGCGGAGGCGATGACGCGGCGCGTGCTCGCGCAGCTCGCGGCCCACGGGACGACGGCGTTCGCCGGCTACGCGACGAGCCACCACGAGGGCGCCCGCGCGGCGATCCGCCTCGCCGCCGAGGCCGGGTTCCGGGCGACGATCGGGCAGGTGCTGATGGACCGGAACGCCGCGCCGGAGCTGACCGGGACGCCGGCGCACGAACAGCTCGGGCGGGCGGCCTCCCTGCGGGCGCACGGCCGTGTCGAGCCGAGCGTCACGCCGCGGTTCGCCGTGGCGTGCACGCCGGAGCTTCTGGCGGGCGCCGGGCGGCTCGCGGCGGAGACGGGCTGGGCGGTGCAGACGCACCTGTCGGAGACCCGCGCGGAACTCGCGGCCGTCCGAGACCTCTTCGGCGAGACGCCGTACGCCCGGGTGTACGACGAGGCGGGGCTGCTGACGCCGCGCACGATCCTGGCGCACGGGATCTGGCTCGGGGGCGAAGACCGGGCGCTGATCGCCGAACGCCGCGCGGTGATCGCGCACTGCCCGACGGCGAACCTGTTCCTCGAGTCCGGCGCGTTCGACGCCCACGCGGCCGCCGCGGCGGGGATCGCGGTGGCGCTCGGCTCCGACATCGCCGGCGGCTTCGAACGGAGCATGCCGCGGGTGGCCCGGGCGATGCTCCAAACGGTGATCACGCGCCGGCTCGGGCTCGCGGGCGCGCTGCCGGCGCCGGAACGGCCGTCGCCCGAGCCCGCGGCGGAACCCGACGAGGCTGCCCTCCCCCCGCTGCCCTCCGCGGCCCAGGCCTTCCACGCCATCACGGCCGGGAACGCGGACGTCCTGGGCTGGCGAGAGACCGGGCGCATCGAACCCGGAGCGGAGGCGGACCTGCTCGTGCTGCACCCGGACATCCCGTACCTGGAGAGCCAGGACCCGCTCGGCGCCCTGCTGTGGTCCTGGGACGACCGCTGGCTGCGGCGGACCATCCTGCGGGGCGCGACCGCTGAGCCCGGGCAAAGCGTGGAACACACCGCGCGCTGAGCGGACCTGCCGCGGTTCACGAGCCCGCACGCGCCCCACGGCCTCATGCTCGCGAGAGGCGGCTGCCGCCGGCGCGAAGATTCCGGAGACGAATGGCAGATCCATCAAGCACGTGTGGGTGAGCTTGGGCGCTCGTCCGTGGTCTCGGCAGCCCCACCGGCCGACCGGGCCTGTGCGAGCACCGGCCCGACCGACTTCATTTCTGGCCGTTGAGACGCATCGGGCGAAAAGCGTCAGCGGCCCTCTTGCGTTGCGATCCCGGCCTCTGCATCCCGAAGCACCTCGGCCGCCCAGCGGGTGGTCGGGTGGTCGTCGCCGACGGCGGCGCGGAGGGCGG
>CAYMFP010000326.1:0-3545 GCA_964389385.1 uncultured Phycisphaeraceae bacterium
TGGGGATCGCGGCGGGTGAAGCGGGAGCGGTGGGGGTGGGGGTGGGGGGAACCGGCGGCGAGAGCCCACCGCCGGCGCGCCGGGAGGGCGCGGACCTGCGCCGGAGCAGGCGGGCCCTGGAGCTGTCGATGGCAACTGGCAGAACGAGCGCGGGCGTCGGTGTCGTCGTCACCATCACGATCCTCGGGATCCTGGTGGTGACGCTCTTCGTCCTCTCGATGGTCTTCTTCGGGAACATGAACCGGGCCCAGCGCGAGCTGGCCGGGGAGCGGCAGAACACCGGCGACTTCGTCCGCGTCGAGGAGCGCGAGGATGACCGCGTGCGGCAGTACCTCCAGCTCGCCCGCCAGGAGCAGCAGTCGGTGCTCGGCTACCTGCTCCGGGAGAAGCGTCGGGCGATGGAGACGATCGGCGTCACCCCGGACACCACGACGCAGCAGCTCCGCGAGCAGCTCGCCGGGCGCGGCGTCGAGAGCGGCACCCTGCTGCAGGCCGTCGCGACGCGCGACCGCTCGATCCAGGACCTCGAGCGCCAGCTCGAGGAGGCGAACGCCCAGCGTCGGGCCGCGCAGGAGGACGCCGCGGCGGCCGCCGAGCGCGTCGCCGGGGTGGACGAGCAGTTCCGGCGCACGGTCGCCCAGCTCCGCGGCGAGGTCGACCTGCTCAACGAGCAGCTCGAGGTCTACCGCTCGCAGGTCGGGGAGACGGAGCAGACCCTGACGCAGCGCCTGGAGGCCCGCCTCGCCGAGGCCCAGGACGAGGAGAACCGCCTGCTCGACCAGATCCGCGAGCTGCGCGACCAGCTCGCCGTGGCCCGCGACCAGCTCGCCAACCAGGCGGGCGAGAACGTCGGCGCCATCCAGGGACGCCCGGAGGAGAGCCTGGTCGACGCCCGCGTGATCGGGCTCAACCCGACCGCGAACGAGGTCTTCCTCGACATCGGCCGCGAGCACAAGGTCCCGCTGGGCCTGCGCTTCCGCGTCTACAGCACGCCCGAGCAGATCCGCCCGGACCTGAACACCGGCGAGTACCCGCAGGGCAAGGGCGTCATCGAGGTGACCCGGATCGAGGGGAACACCGTCCGCGCCCGGATCATCGAGGAGGCCCGCGGCAACCCGATCGTGCGCAACGACGTCGTCGCCAACGCGGTCTACGACCCGAACAAGACCTACCGCTTCCTGGTCTACGGCAACTTCGACGTGAACCAGGACGGCATCGCCACCGCCTCCGAGGCCGGGCAGATCGAGGCCCTCATCCGCGAGTGGGGGGGCGAGCTGACCAACGACGTCGACGGGCGGCTGGACTTCATCGTCCTCGGCGAGAAGCCCAACCTCCCCCCGCCCCCGCCGGCCGGGGCCCCGGTGGAGGTGCTCAACGAGTACATCCGCCTCCAGCGCATCGCCCAGCGGTACGACGAACTCTTCCAGATCGCCCGCCAGACCGCGATCCCGGTCCTGAACGAGAACCGGCTCCGCACGCTCGTCGGCGGCTTCGACCGCTGAGCCAGGCTCCGGCCGAGCCCAAACCCGCGATTCCCGAGAAGGCCCGGCGGCGACGCCGGGCCTTTCCTTTGCGCCCGCGGGGCGCTCATCCGCGGCCCGCGTTCCCCCGAACATGCGGGCCGATGCCCTACCGGCCGATCGACAGCTACGGGCTCATCGGGAACATGCGGTCGGCCGCCCTGGTCGGGCACGACGGCTCCGTCGACTGGCTCTGCCTCCCCCGGTTCGACTCCCCGAGCGTCTTCGGCGCGCTGCTCGACGACCGCCGGGGCGGGCGGTTCGTCATCGGCGTCCGCGGCAACGGCCCGACGTCGAGCCAGCTCTACCTGCCGGACACGAACGTGCTCCTCACCCGCCACCGCTCGGCCGAGGGATGGGGCGAGGGCGTCGCCGAGATCACCGACTTCATGCCGGTGCACGGGCCCATGGAGCACGACATCGACGGGCTCCCGGACCTGGTCCGCATCGTCCGCGGCGAGGACGGGCCCGTGCACGTCGCCATGGAGTGCCGCCCCGCCTTCGGGTACGGGGGGCGCCCGCACCGCGTCCGCCGGGCCGAATGCCCCGCGGACGGGAACGGGCCCGCCCACTGCGTCGTCTTCGAGGCCGGCCCGGGCGAGCACCCCGCCGCCGGCGCGGGCCCGGAGCGCCTGGCGCTCGTGAGCGACCGGGAGCTGGAGATCCGGGGCGACGGCTCGGTCGTCTGCGAGGCCGCGCTGCAGACCGGGGAGCACTGCGCCTTCGCCATCAAGCGCCTCGGGGAGGACGAGGGCGCCCCGCACTTCAGCCTCGGCTTCGCGCGCCGTCTGCTCGACGAGAACGCCGCGTACTGGCGGCGCTGGGTCGACGGCTGCACGTACCACGGCCGGTGGCGCGAGTCCGTCCGCCGCTCGGCGCTGGCCCTCAAGCTGCTGACCTACGAGCCGACCGGCGCGATCGTCGCCGCCGCGACCACCTCCCTCCCGGAGCACGTCGGCGGGGAGCGGAACTGGGACTACCGCTACGTCTGGCTCCGCGACGCGGCGTTCATCGTCTACGCGCTGCTCCGCATCGGCTTCACGGAGGAGCCCTCCCGCTTCATGGACTGGCTCCGCGACCGGTGCGAGGAACTCCCCGAGGGCGCCATGCTCCGCCCCCTCTACGCCGTCGACGGGCGCGGCGACCTCCCGGAACTCGAGATCCCCTGGCTCGAGGGCTACCGCGGCTCGCGCCCCGTCCGCGTCGGCAACGCCGCGGCCGAGCAGCTCCAGCTCGACGCCGCCGGCGCCGTCATGGACGCGGCCTACCTGCACAACAAGCACGCCACGCCGATGACCTACGAGCACTGGACGGCCCTGCGCAAGATCGTCGACCAAATCTGCGAGCACTGGGACCAGCCCGACGACGGCATCTGGGAGTTCCGCTCCGGCAGGCGCACGTTCACCTTCAGCCGCATGATGTGCTGGGTCGCGATCGACCGGGGCGTGCGGATCGCGCTCAAGCGCTCCCTGCCCGCCCCGCTCGACCGGTGGACGCGCACCCGCGACCGCATCTACGAGGACGTGCTGCAACGCGGCTACAACCCCGAGGTCCGCGCCTTCACCATCGACTACGACTCCGGCGCCCTCGACGCGGCGACCCTCATGATGCCGCTCGTCTACTTCGTCGCGCCCGACGAGCCCCGCATGCTCGACACCATCCGCCGGATCCGCCGCCCCCTCTCCCGCGGCGGGCTCG
The DNA here is from genome assembly GCA_964389385.1 of uncultured Phycisphaeraceae bacterium. Lineage (GTDB taxonomy): Bacteria > Planctomycetota > Phycisphaerae > Phycisphaerales > UBA1924 > CAYMFP01. The sequence goes on from CAYMFP010000326.1 coordinate 3,219, forward strand.
TCAGCGACTTCCTCGTCCGCCGCTACAACTCCGACCGGGTCGACGACGGCGTCGGCGGGCCGGAGGGCGCGTTCAACATGTGCACCCTCTGGCTCGTCGAGGCCCTCACCCGCGCCGGGCGCACGCACCCGGCGCACGTCCGCGACGCCGAGCTGCTCTTCAGCCGCGTCCTCGAGACCGGGCGCCCCCACGGGCTCTTCGCCGAGCAGATCGGCCCGCAGCGCGAGGCGATCGGCAACTACCCCCAGGGGCTCACGCACCTGGCCCTCATCTCCGCCGCGTACAACCTCGACCGCGCCCTCGGGCGCTGAGCCCCCCACCCCCCAC
>CAYMFP010000327.1:0-3541 GCA_964389385.1 uncultured Phycisphaeraceae bacterium
CGAGAGCTGGTCGGGGCGGGCGAGTGGGGCGTCGCGTTCGAGAACCTGTGCACGCAGTTGAGCGAGTATGACGTTGGCGTCAGCCCTGATCTACTCGCGGAGCTTGGCGAACTCGCTGAGGTGATGGGGATCGATCCCGCGTACTGCGCGTGCCTGCGGAGGCGGTGAGATGGGAGGACCGCGGTACAGGCGAAAGACCGTGACGGAGCCGCGATCGGCGAGGCGTCCGACGCTGCCGCTCGTCTTGGTGATTGTGCAGTGTGTTTCGATCGGTGTGCATCTGGCGCTCGCGGGGGCGTCAGGCCCGTCGCCACTCGGCCCGCTGGATGTGGCGGTGCTGGCGGCGTGGTGCGTTGCGAACGGGAGTTCGGTGCTCGCGTGCGTGCTGGCGTTTACGCGGCTGTCGTTCCTTCGGCCGGGGCGGTCGCGGTTGGAGAACCGGTTGCTGCTCGTCGCCGGGGTGATGGCGGTGCTGTGGTTCGGGTGGCAGGTCTGGGGTGTGGTGAGCTTCAACGCACAGCGGGTGGATTGAGGCCGCGGAGGCGCGGGCGCTGAGGTACTTCGCCGCGAGGCGAGGAGCTGGTGGGGCGACGCCGCCCCTATAGGCGTGTGGGCTGCGGTGCAGGGGCCCAGCCCCACGCCCCCTGCAACCCGGATGCGGAGGAGCGGGAGGGTGGAGAGCGGGCGCGCGGAGGGCGTTGAACTCGGCTGACCGCCTGCTCTGAGTGCGGCTCGATGGAGCCGCCGAGGAAGAGGAACGTCGCGGCCGTGAGCATGCGCAGTCTGCTCGACGAAGTCTTCGCTCCGCTGTGAATTGCCAGGGCGCCGCCGGTTCGTCTCTACTTGACGAAGCACAGGAAGTACTTGCTGCCATCGCACGACATCTCGATGACCAGTGCCTCCGTCCGGTCGGTCGGCCAGTCGAGTGCTCGCATAGGCATGCCGCTGACGCTGATTTGCTCGGCATCCGCGATCCTGAACTGGGCCGCGCCGCCGACCATGTCGCAGTCGGCGGGGTCCTGCGGCGTCGTGCCCAGCGTCGCGTATAGCGTCCAGCCCGCCACTTCCTGGCGCGCGATGACATGTTCCACGCCGCCCGTGCTCGACGGCGGAGGGGAACAGGCTGTTATGGTGGTGGCAGCCGACGCGATGATCATTGCCATGAACGATTGAGACGGTGGCCGCATGGCGCTCTCCGGTTCGGGTGTGGGCGATGTCGGCGACCGGTCCCTCCCAAGTCCGATCCCGCGTCGCTGCGGTTGGCCGGGATGCGAGGCATTCGGGGCGGGCTATCGCATCGGGCTGGGCTGCATGGGGACCCAGCCTCGGACCCAGAGGGTCGTGGCGGGGGCGGAGATGGAGGCTTCGGTGACGTCGGCGTGGAGCGTCGCGAGGTCGCGGTCGTGGCTCGCGAGGGGTTCGGCGAAGGCGCGGGCGCGGGGGGCGAGCACGGCGGGGTTGAAGCGGATGGTGACCGGGTCGTCCCAGACGAGGCGGGGGGCGAGGATCTCGATCCATCCGACGGCGACGGAGCCCCGGTGGAGGCCTTGCTGAAACGACTGGCCGGCGACCCTCCCGATGCGGCGGGGCGGGTCGTCGAGGCCGCGCGTTTCGAGGGTGCGGTCGTTCTGGGAGAGGGAGAGGGCGGCGGCCGCGGCCTCGGGTTCGAGGCCGGCGATGGCCGAGTGCGCGGGGTGGAAGCCGGGCCAGGTGGAGGTCTCGGTGTACCAGACGCGGTAGTGCCCGGCCCGGCCGCTCTCGGCGACGCGCTCGATGGCGAAGGGGCAGAGGGTGGAGCCGAGGGGCGGGCGGGGCTGAGGAGTGCTCGCGCGGGACGCTTCGGGGGTGGCGATCTGGCGGGGCGGGGCGGTGGTGCAGGCGGTGAGGAGCGCGGCCGCGGCGATGAAGCATGCCGCGGAGCGCGGAGGGATGGGGGTGGCGGGGCCGCGCGGCGCTCGGAAAGGGGGCATCTCGTCAGGTTACACGGAGCGGGTCGCGTTCCGTGCACCTCTGCCGCTACGAATCGCCGGGTTTCCCGTGATGCGGGAGAAAGCGGACGTGGGAGCCGTCGATGGCCGCGGCGATGATCGCGGCGAGCACGGCGCAGAGGCGCGCGTAGACCTCGATCACGGTCCACAGCGTGCGTGCCGGGCCGGTCAGGCCGCCGGACGTAAGGGCTGCGCCGGCCGCAAAGGCGACGACGCACGCGCAGAAGAGGCCCACCGATGCGAGCAGCGTCGCCGTGAGGCCCACACGCTGCTTGATGCTCGGGTGCATGTCGGCTTCTGGTGAGGCGGTCTTCTCGAGACTGCGCTGTCTCTGCCGCTCAGGGCGAGGATAAGCATCCGCGGATCGGCGCAGGCCGCGCCTGGTGGTTCTTCCGGTGGAGCCTGTGCTTTCGCGTGCGGGCGTCGCGGCGGTGGGGCCCTTTGCCGGTCGTTCGGAAGGGTGTGGAGGATCACGACGCGCCGTTCGTGAGGGGCCGGTCAGCCGTTCACGCACAGCGTTCCTGCCTCCGAGAGCAGGAAGCCTTCGCCGTCTCTGTCGGTGTCCGGCGAACGCAACCGAACGTAGCCGTTCATGACAAACCCCAGGGCGGACGGATACTCGTAAACGCCTCCGTTCAGCCTCTTCGGGTGCGGGGGGCCCGGGATGGGCACGGTCTGTTCGATGAGCGAGTCCGGCGCCACGTCGATGGAATCCAGGAACCATGCCTGTGCTCCTCGGCGCAGGACGTCGGCCTTGGGGATCATCCACTCCTCGCGATCCGGGCCGACGAGCGTCAGCGAGCCGACGCACGCGATCTTGAGCGATATCGCGGAGACCTCGCAAGGGAACGACGATCGGTTGACGAAGAGGAAGCTGATCGACGCGGGATCGAGGCTGAGCGACAGCAGTCGGATCGTGATGGGCAGCGTGCTGATGGCGAGGCGGGCGCGGAACTGTTCGCGCACGTCCGGGAGCACCGGGTTGAGCGGGCCCTGCTCTTCGGGCGGCGGCGTGTCGGAGCCGCCGCGCGCCCGGGCGGACGGGCTCGCGCCGCACACGACGAGGGGAAGAATGCCGCCGGTGGTCAACAACGCACGCCGCCGGCTCAGGGGGCGACCCGGGGCGCGATCATTCTGTTCTGGTGCGTCGGTCGTCATCGTGGGGCGTCCGGTTCCTTGGTTGTATCGGCGGCGGGGCCGGCTTGCGCCTCGTCGGCGCCCGTCCGGCGAGCGGGGCCTCCTCGATGCGGCAACGCGGGAATCGGCTTCGGAGGTCGGTGAGGAGCGCCGCGAGGGCCCGAGCGCGGCGCCGCTTGGGTGTGTCCTGCCGGCGGGACATGGGCGCAGGGTATCAGAAGGTGCGTCGCCGGAGAGGCCCGTTCTGACTTCCGGAGCGGCCGCGATGGGAGCGCTGTAGGCTGGGGCGAGCGCGGGGCCGGGCATCGAGGGGATGCCGGGCGGCGCGGCGGCGGAGGAGCGCGATGGCGGGCGAGCGATCGGGGAAGGCGTCGGAGGGCGCGAAGAAGGCGGCCAAGAAGGGCATCGTGAAGAAG
>CAYMFP010000328.1:0-3521 GCA_964389385.1 uncultured Phycisphaeraceae bacterium
TAGGGGAAGTCGTCGGGGTCGGGGATGACGCCCAGGAGGGAGCGCTCGGCGAGGGCGCCGTGCCCGATCTCGCGGCGCCCGGGGCCGGCGATGCGCCCGGCCTCGCCGACGCAGAACGGCGGGAAGTTGTAGTGGAGGTAGAACTTCTTGCTGTACTCGGGGATGAGGCCGTCGACGATCTGCTCGTCCTTGCCGGTGCCGAGGGTGCAGCTCACCAGGGACTGGGTCTCGCCGCGCTGGAAGAGGGCCGAGCCGTGGGTGCGGGCGAAGACGCCGACGCGCATGTGGAGGGGACGGATCTCCTCGGGCTTGCGGCCGTCGGCGCGGATGCCCTTCTCGACGATGAGGTTGCGGGTGACCTTCTTCTCGAGGCGGCGGAAGGCCTCGGCGGCCATGGCGCGGCGCTTCTTGGAGAGTTCGTACTCGCCCGGCGTGCCGTCCTCCTTGACGGGGAAGTGCTCGTCGAGCATCGCGCTGCGGATCTCGCCGACGCGGGTGTTGCGGGCCTCCTTGCCGTTGATCTGGCGGGCGGCGGTGAGGTCCTTCTCGACGAGCTTCTTGACCTGCTTGACGATGTCCTCGTCGGGGAGGCTGAGTTCGCCGAGGATCTTCTCCTGCCCGGCCTGGGCGACGAGTTCCTCGATGGCCGAGAGGATCTCCTGGATGTGCTTGTAGCCGAACTCGATGGCCTGGAGGACGACCTCGTCCGGCACCTCGGCGGCGCCGACCTCGATCATGTTGATGCCGTCCTTGTGCCCGGCGAGGACGAGGTCGAGGTCGGAGTAGTCGAGCTCGGTGACGGTGGGGTTGATGACAAACTGGTAGTTGTCGTCCTCATCGAAGATGCGCCCGACGCGGACGGTGGCCGTGGGGCCCTCGAACGGGGCGTTGGAGATGGCCAGGGCGGCGGAGGCGGCGGTGCCGGCGATGACGTCGGTGTCGTTCTCGCCGTCGTGGCTCATGACCCAGCACTGGACCTGGACCTCGTCGATGAAGCCGTCGGGGAAGAGCGGACGGATCGGCCGGTCGATCATCCGCATGGTGAGGACTTCTTTTTCGTTCGGGGCGCCCTCGCGCTTGCGGAAGCCGCCGGGGTACTTGCCGGCCGCGGGGGTCTTCTCGCGGTAGTCGACCTGGAGGGGGAAGAAGTCGAGCCCGGGGCGCGGGCCCGCGCGGACGCAGGTGGCGAGGACGGTGGACTCGCCGTAGGTCACGACGACGGCGCTGGTCGCGAGCTTGGCGATCTCGCCGGTTTCGATGCGGAGGGTGCGTCCGCCGATCTCTCGCTCGACGACGGCCTTCTTGCGGGTGATGGTTGCTTCTGCCATGGTTTTCTGCCTGCCTCGATGGCGCGGGGTCGCGCCGAGCCCGGAGGGTGGTCCGGGCGGACCGGCCGGGCTTGGGCCTGCCCGGCGCTGTCGCCTACGCCCGGCCGAACGGACCGGATGGACCTCCGGCGCGGGCCCGTCCAAACAGCGACGAAACCGGACGCGCAGAGGCCTGCGGGCGACGGGATGGACATCGGGCGGGACCGAGCGCCGTACGCCCCCCATCGAGCGGGGGGCCGGCCGGACGCCGAGAGGCAGAAGGCGAGTCGCTGAACCGGGCGGCGTCCTCTCGCGCCGCCCGCCGCAGCGGCTCGCCCACTGCCGCTCTTCCGGCCCCGTCCCGATACGAAAGGGCCCGCCGCGGAGTGCCGCGGCGGGCCCGTGGGTGGCTTACTTGCGGAGGCCGAGCGCCTGGATGGTTTCCAGGTACTTCGGGCGGTCGGTGCGCTGGAGGTAGCGGAGGAGGCGGTTGCGCTTGCCGACCATCATGACGAGCCCGCGGCGGTTGTGGACGTCGCCCTTGTTCTCGCGCAGGTGAGCGGCGACCTGCTTGATCCGGGCGGTCAGGATGGCGATCTGGACCTCCGGGGAACCGGTGTCCTTCTCATCCCGGCGGAACTGCTGGATGACGGCTTGCTTCTCTTCGGTCGGGAGGGGCATCGAGCCTCCGGCGCCGCCCGGAACGGGCGGCTCTGTCGCGGGCCCCGCCGCCCCGGAACCTCTCCGGAGCCGCATGGGCCGCCAAGAACGTGGGACGTTGGACGCCAAGCGTAGGTTCGCCGGGGAACGGCTTCCAGAGCGGGCGCTCGGGACGTGGCCTCGGGCATCCGACCGGCTGAACCACGCCCAGGGCAAACACCCCCTTAAACTTGGTGCCTCCGAGGCTTTGGCAGCAGCCACGCCCCGGGGGCGGGCCGAGCCGGCCGCTCAGTGCCCCCAGGCCGAGTACTTCCGGGGGGCGTCGCCCGAGAGGAACTCCCACCCGCTGACGTAGACGGGGACGCTGCCGCCGCTGCGGACGGGGCGGCCGGTGAAGGCGTCCTTCTGGGTCCCGTCGCCGTCCTTGAGGGGCTGCCCGTCGGGGCCCTTGCGGTAGAGGCGGACCTTGGCGGCCCGGACGGGGATGCCCATCTTGTCCAGGGCCTTGACGGCCTCGAGCAGGTCGCGCATCTCCGGCTTGTAGTGCCCGCTCTTGCCGCTGATCATGGTGAGCTTGCCCGAGGTCGCGGCGAGTTCGCCGGCCGCCTTGACGCCGCCGCCGGCGAGGAAGCTGGAGTGGTGGAGTTCGCCCTTGACGTGGCTGCCGGCGTAGAAGCGGCCGCGCTCGTCCATGACGAAGATGGCGACGCCGGGCCCGGAGAAGACGGTGCTCATCTCGGCGGTGTCGAAGGGCGCGCCCTCGTAGTACAGCACGCCGTCGCGGGGCTTGAGGCGGTAGCTCTTGCGGGCCGCGGCGGTCATGTACTCGACGCCGTGATAGAAGGCGAGGACGTACTGCCGCTGGATGCGAGCGTCGGTGGCCGGGTCGGGGCTGAAGCCGCTGAAGATGCGGGCGACCTCGCCGGGCTTGAGGGAGTCGCAGAACTCGAGGAAGCCCATCCCCTTGCCCATCTTGCGCCAGTGGGCGAAGACGATGCGGAGGAGGTCGCCCATGCGGTGCTTGGCGTCCATCGCCTCGAGGCGGTAGTAGCCGGAGAGGCCGCGGACGCTCGGGGAGGGGGCCGGCGCGTTCGTCTGGAGCCAGGAGGTGAGGGCGTTGTCGAGGGCCATCCAATCCGCCTTGATCTTGCGGAGGCGCGGGCCGGGGCGCTCGCGTTCCTCCGCGGCGGGAGCCGGGGCGGTGGCGGAGAGGACGTTGGTGTAGGGGCTGGAGGCGGTGTCGGCGTACGCGGGCTCATCGGCGTCGCCCTCCCCGCCGAGATCGGCGATGTCGGAGACGACGGAATACTCGCTCTTGCCGGGGCCGGATCGGCTCTGGGCGACCATGGCGATCGGCTCGTTGAGCAGCCGCATGGCGCGGGTCTGCGGCGTGGTGGCGGCTTCGGCGACGACGTCGTAGTACTCGGCCATGGCTGTCTCCTCGATCGCCGACGGCGACAGCCGGGCAGTCTAGCGTGGGGCCGCGTCGCCCTGGAAGAGGCTTGCACGGGGGGAGCCGCCGCGGCGGGATATGGGTTTGCGGGGGGGCGGAGC
>CAYMFP010000329.1:0-3518 GCA_964389385.1 uncultured Phycisphaeraceae bacterium
GCGCGACGGCCGCGGCCGGGGACGCGGCTGGGGGGGGGTCGGGGGTGGGGCTGGGGGTGGGGCTGCCGGCGAGCGGGCCCGGGCGGATCTGCTTCATCGACTGCGGGATGACGGGGACGATCGACCCGGAGACGCAGGACCTGCTGGCCTCGCTCGTGCACGCGGTGGCGAGGCAGGACCTCGACGCGGTGCTGGACGTGTGCGTGCAGCTCGCCGACGCGGACATCGCGAAGGTCTACGACCGCGGGCTGCGGGCCGAGGCGTGGGAGCTGGTGCAGGTCTTCGGGCAGGGGACGCTGCGCGACATCCGCCTGGGCTCGCTGCTCAACGACTTCTTCGACATGATGCGCCGGCACCGCCTGCGCGTGCCGGCCGATCTGGTGTACCTCATCAAGGCGCTGAGCACGATCGAGGGGGTGGGCGAGCAGATCGCGCCGGAGTTCGACCTGCTCGGGCACGTGGCGCCGCGGGTGGAGGCGCTGGTGCGCCGGCGGTACGGGTACGAGGCGCTGAAGGCGCGGGCGCTGCGGTCGGCCGAGAACTACGGGCGCCTCGCGCTCGACCTGCCGGCGATCACGCGCGACCTCGTCCGGACGGTGCAGCGGCGGCAGCTGCGGCTGACGATCGACCACGGGGGGCTCGGCGAGGTGACGGACACGCTCGACCACGCGGCGACGAACGTCTCCTACGCCGTGCTCGTCGGGGCGCTCATCATCGGCTCGAGCGTGCTGGTCCTGGCGGACTCGATCGAGGGGAACCTCGGCTGGATCGCGGTGATCGCCGGGGTGATCTTCGTCTTCGGCGTGCTGATGGCCGTGTACCGGGCCCTGGCGCACTTCATCGAACGCCGCCAGTCCGCGGCCAAGCGGCGGGAATAGCAGGGCGGCCGCGCGGCGAACGCCGGGCGGAGTGGGGCGGGCCGGGGCGAGGGTCGGATGAGGGACGGGAAGGGGGGTGGGACGGGGATGGGGTGGGGGCGGGGTCAGCGCTTGACGAACGTCTGCCGGTCGCGGTCCTTGACCACGCCCGGGAAGGCGAGGGCCCGCCCGTGGGCGACGCAGTAGACGCCGGGCGGGAGCACGCCGGTCGCGAAGATCGCCTCCGTGAGGTTCTGCAGCGCGTCCGACCGCGTCATCTCGTACGGGCGCATGGCGCCGACGAGCACGATCGGGCGCCCGAGCTGCGTCCCGATCTCGGACCAGAGCTTCTCCCCCGTCGTCTGCAGCGTGTCCGTGCCGTGCAGCACGACCACGCCGGCGGCGGTCTCGCCGTGCAGGCGCACGGCCTCCACGATCCGCGTCCGGTCGTGGTCGTCCAGGTCCAGCGAGTCCTTGCTGAGCAGCTCCACGTGGCGGACGTCGGTCTCCTCCAGACGGAGCCGGCGGAGCATGCGGTGCACGATCGACGCCCGGTTCTCGAGCACGCCGGACCGCTCGTCGTACGTCTTCTCGATCGTCCCGCCGGTGGAGATGAGCACGACCTCGCGCATGGGCTGAGAGGGTAGCCGGGCGCCGGCCCCCTCGCGGCTCACCCGGGGCGGCGCAGCGTGGCACGGTCGGCGGCGAAGACCCGGCGGTCCTCCTCGCCCCGGATCCGCGCGGCGGCCGCGTCCGCGGCGGCGAGGCTCCGGTCGAAGGCCTGCGCGTCGCCCGCGGCCATCGCCGCCCGGGCGGCCGCCTCGTGCGCCTCGGCCTCCAGGAAGGCGCCGAGGGCGTGGCGCTCCGCCAGCCCGAGGCAGAGCCGGGCGTGGTGGGCCGCGGGCTCGGCGCGCCCGAGCACGGCGTAGACGCGGCTGATCTGCCACTCCCCGATCGCCCACTCCCGCGGCCCGCCGGCGCCCTGCCAGTGGTGGCGCGAGGCGTGGGCCGCGTGGAGCATCGCGGTGTCGTCGTCCGCCGAGCGGTCGGGGCGGTCGAGCAGGCGCCAGACCTCGTTGAACAGCCGCGCCGCCAGCCGGCGTTCGGCCTCGGGCGTCGGTTCGTCGGGGGCGGGCGGGGCCGGGGGTGGCGCGGGGTTCATGCCCCCGTGTACAGGAGCACGCCGCCCGGGATGCGGCCGGTCAGCAGCGCGCCAGCGCGGCGACGCCCGCCTCGATCGCGCCTTGGTCCAGGCGTCCCATCGGGTAGTCGCGGGCGAGGGCCTGCTCGAGTTCGGGCTGCCCGCAGAGGACGAACCGGTGCGGGATCGTCAGACGCCACCCGGCGAAGCGCATGGCCCGGGCGAGGTGCTTGGTCGTGGTGGCGATCACGGCCTCGCCGTCCTCGATCCGCAGAGGGACGACCGCGAACTGCCACGCCTGGCGGCGGTCGATGAGGCCGGTGACCTCCGGCCGGCTCGGCTCGGCGCCGGTCGGGTCCTCCCAGTGGGCGAGCCCGGCGTACTGCTGGGCCCACGCCTGCTCGACGTCGCGGGGGGAGACCCCGAACATCCGCTCGGCGAGGAGCCCGAAGGGGCGCGGGGTGCTGCGCTGCGCGTCGAGGATGGCGTCGCGCTGCTCGGCGGTGAGGAGCTGGCGTTCGACGAGCAGGTCGCCGAGGCGGAGGGTGCATTCCCGCGGGGCCGGCCGGGCGGTCGCGGCGGGAGGCGTGGCGGGGTCGCCCCGCTCGGGGGCGGCGGGGAGGGGATCGGTGCCGGCGATGCCGGAGAATGCCTGGAAGGGGAACGCCATGCCGTGAGCCCTCGGGCGTCGGGGGCTTCGCGGAGGCCGCGGAAAGCAGCGGCCGATCCGCCCCGACGCCGTGCCCGAGGGATCGGCGCGCGGGGGGGCGTCCCGGAGCGTGGCGGACGGATCGGGCCCGGCGCGGGCGCAATGATGCGGGCGGGGAAAATCGGGCGGGCGTCGCTCCGGGCGCGCGGCGCATTCTCGGGCCGGCGCCCGGGGGCGCACGCGGCACGGATCGGGCGTCGCAGGCCCGAGAAGCCGCGGGCGGGCGGGGATGGGGGGATCAGTCGGCCGGCTCGATCGTGCAGGTCAGGAAGCAGGCCTCGAACTGTTCCTTCATCAGTTCGGCCCGCTCCTTGTGCGTGATCGTGACCAGCGCGACGCCGCGTTTGTGGGCCTCGAGCATGACGCGGACGGCCTGCTCGAGCGGGTGGGCCGCGACGTACTGGATCGCGTGGACGACGTGGTCCATGGCGTTGACGTCGTCGTTGTGCAGGAGGACGCGGAAGGGGGGGAGGCTGTCGACCCGCGGGGGCGCCGTGCGGGGACGCTCCTTGACGGCGGTCGAGCCTTGGTCGGACGTGGGGGCGGCGGGCTGCTGCGGACGATCGTCGTTCGCCATGGAATCGGCCTCCGCGGTAGTTCCAGAAGCGTACCGGAGGAGATCGGGGGCGAACAGAACCCGGATGCGGGGGAGGGGCGGACGGGGATGGAGGATTGAGGAAAGGGGGGGAGCGGAAGTCCAGAGGTCCAGATGTCTGGAACGCTGGAAGCTGGATGCAGGGCGGTGCGTGGCGTGCGGCGTCGGGGGGGCGCCGGGTGCCGGTGCGGGGTGGGGAAGGGTGGTGTGGGGTGG
>CAYMFP010000330.1:0-3512 GCA_964389385.1 uncultured Phycisphaeraceae bacterium
GGCCCCCTGTCCCTCCCCCCCCGGTTGCCGGATGCCGATTGCCGATTGCCGGTTGCCGGATGCCGGATGCCGGATGCCGGATCGCAAATGCCCCCTCCCCCTTCTCCAACCCTCCGCCTCCTCTCCTGGAACATCCTCCACGGCGGCGGCCCGCGCCGCACGCCGGGCATCGTCCTCACCCTCCTCGACCACCGCCCCGACGTCGTCGTCCTCACCGAGTTCAGGCGGACCTTCGGCGGGCAGATCGCCGGCGTCCTCGCCGACCACGGCCTGCGCCACCAGCTCTCCACCAACCCCGCCCCCGCCTGCAACGGCATCCTCATCGCCTCCCGACACCCCCTCCTCCCCGGCGAACGCGCCCCCCGCGTCCGCGCCTTCGACCCCCGCGACCCCGACCGCTGCCTCGGCTTCGAGCACCGCTGGCTCGACGCCCGCATCCCGAGCCTCGACCTCCACCTCACCGCCGTCCACATCCCCGACGCCCGACGCCACGACGCCCCCGCCCTCGCACGCAAATCCGCCTACTGGCACCAGCTCCTCCGCCTCGCCCGCGCCCGCACCGACCGCCGCCACGTCATCTGCGGAGACTTCAACACCGGACGCCACGGGCTCGACGAGCCCGGACGCACCTTCTCCTGCACGCCCCTCCTCGGCTCCCTCGCCACCCTCGGCTTCGTCGACGCCTGGCGAGCCCTGCACGCCGACGCCCCCGCCTTCAGCTGGTTCTCGCCCGCCGGCACCGGCTTCCGCCTCGACCACGCCTTCCTCTCGCCCGCCTGCGCGCACCTCCTCACCCGCGCCGGATACGACGACCACGCTCGCGCCCAGGGCCTCTCCGACCACGCCGCCATGCTCCTCGAACTCGCCGCCGAGCACGCCCCGCGCCGCGCCTGAAGCCGCCGATGGGCCAAAAACCCCGGCGAAGATGCCCCCGAAAAGCCGCCACGTTCGAAAAACTTCGCGTTCCAAGGCAAAAAACGACTCGTTTCGCCTTGCGGCGTCGATAAGCGTGGCGTACAAAGTGCGCGCGGGCCCGCAAAACAAGGAGTTTTGCACCCGCGCACCCCGGCGAAAAAGCAGGCGGGACCACCACGCGGAGCGAGCACGCTCCATCCCGACCGAGTGCCGGGTCCGAGTGGAGATTGCACGGATGGCCAAGAAGACCACCAAGAAGACCGCCAAGGCGGCCACCACCACCGCGGCCAAGAAGACCGCGAAGAAGACCACCACCCGCGCCGCCGCCCCGGCCGCCCCCAAGCCCGTCAAGATCTCCCCCGCCAAGGACAAGCCCCGCTCCAAGAGCGAGATCTACGCCACCCTCGCCGAGTCCGCCGGCGTCTCCAAGAAGCAGGTCGCCACCATCTTCGACACCATGCAGGAGATGATCGTCGCCGACCTCAAGAAGAACGCCGTCGGCAAGTTCTCCGTCCCGGGCATGATGCGCGTCACCGTCGTCCGCAAGCCCGCCACCAAGGCCACCACCCGGCCCGACCCCTTCAACCCCGGCCAGATGATGACCGTCAAGGCCAAGCCGGCCCGCAACGTCGTCAAGGTCCGCCCCCTCAAGCAGCTCAAGGAAGCCGTCGCCTGAGCCGCGACGCTCCGAACCACGCACCATCCGACGACGTCCGGCCCCGCCCGGACGTCGTTCTTCGTTTGTCCCCGCCCCACGCCCGACGCGCCGTCGCCCTCGAATCCACCCTCCTCGCCCACGGCGTCCCCCACCACGAGTCCCTCCCCCTCGCACGCCGCCTCGAGTCCATCGCCCGCGAGGAAGGCGCCCACCCCGCGACCGTCGCCGTCCTCGACGGCCGCCCCGTCGCCGGCCTCTCCGAACCCGAACTCGAACGCCTCCTCGCCCAGGCCGCCTCACCCGCCGGCCTCCCCAAGCTCAACACCTCCAACCTCGGCCTCGCCATCCACCGCCGCCTCTCCGGCGCCACCACCGTCTCCACCACCATGGAGATCGCCGCCGCCGCAGGCATCCGCCTCTTCGCCACCGGCGGCCTCGGCGGCGTCCACCGCGGCTACGGAACCCGCCTCGATGTCTCCAGCGACCTCCTCGCCCTCGCCCGCTTCCCCGTCGCCGTCGTCTGCTCCGGCGTCAAATCCATCCTCGACGTCGTCTCCACCCGCGAGGCCCTCGAGACCCTCGGCGTCCCCGTCGTCGGCTTCCGCTGCGACCGCTTCCCCGCCTTCTACCTCCGCGCCTCAGACGCCGCCGTCGACGCCCGCTTCGACGACGAGTCCGAACTCGCCGAATTCCTCTCGGCCGAACTCGCCCGCACCTCCCGCGGCATCGTCGTCGCCAACCCCGTCCCCGAGCCCGACGCCATCGACCCCGCCGAACTCGCCGCATGGCTCGACCAGGCCGCCACCGCCGCCGCCGGCCGCGACGCCACCCCCGCCGCCCTCGCCGCCCTCCACGCCGTCAGCGGCGGACGCACCCTCCGCAGCAACCTCGCCCTCGCCGAGGCGAACACCCGCCTCGCCGCCCGGCTCGCGGCACGCCTGGACGGGGGGACGGGCGAACGCTGAGGCGAAGGCCCGGGCCGATAACCCGAAAATGCGGACCCCGCACCGCTCTTTGCAAAACCTTCACGCGGGCCGCGCAAGAGTCGCCCCCCGCGCGAGCTAGCCTCAACTCCCCCATTGCCGGCGGCGGCGCCCACCGCCCCGGAGGGGCCCGTCGGACGGAGGACGCGAGACGATCGACCGCCGGCGTTCCGGCGGCGCCCCGGGCCCCACGCTCATCCGGAGAAAGCAGATGAACCGCACGCTCACGGCTCTTTCGCTCCTGGCCGCCGCCGGGGTCGCGGCGCCCGCCCTCGCCCAGGACTCCGTCTCCGTCTTCCAGAACCTCCCCGGCGACGCCATCTCCCCCTACGACGCCAACGACCAGGTCCTCGCCTACGTCGTCGACCTGACGCCGTTCCAGACCTCCGGCGGCACGACCTTCGGCATCGCCCCCGTCATCAAGGCCGCCCAGACCTCCCCCTTCTCCTTCTACAACAACCTCGTCGGCGCCAGCTACCTCAGCCAGGACCTGCTGCTGGGCGTCCCGTACGTCTCCTCCCAGTACCGCTTCTGGACGCAGCCCGGCGGCGGCGCCAACATCACCGACGACAGCAACGAGGGCTTCGGCAACCCGAACGACGCGAGCCTGACGAGCCTGGTCTCCGGCTCCGGGACGAGCAGCCAGTTCGGCCTCGCCGTCCGCCACAACAGCAACAACGGCGGGCTCACCCAGTCCACCGTCGGCATCAGCGCCGCCCTGGTCAACTTCGACCCCGGGCAGCCCGGGCGCCTGTACGTGACCCGCTACGAGGCCGCCATCAACGGCGAGCACGAGTTCGCCAACTACGGCTCCCTCGGGCTCGGCTCGATCGACGCCAGCGGGAACGTCTACTACCGCGCCGACAACTTCGAGGCCGGCGGCTTCGGGCGGGCGTACACCAACCTCGCCGGCAACAACATCTTCCGCACCGACGTCACCGGCCTCGGCGGCAACA
>CAYMFP010000331.1:0-3511 GCA_964389385.1 uncultured Phycisphaeraceae bacterium
CCGTCGAACACGGCGACCGCGCCGTCGAGGACGCGCAGCGAGCGCTCGACCTCGATCGTGAAGTCCACGTGCCCGGGGGTGTCGATCAGGTTGATCTTGTACTCACGCCCGTCCTTCGTCCAGGGGCAGGTCGTCGCGGCCGACTGGATGGTGATACCGCGCTCCTGCTCGTCCTGCAGGAAGTCCATCGTCGCCGTGCCCTCGTGCACCTCGCCCAGCTTGTGGCGCTGACCCGTGAAGAACAGGATGCGCTCGGAGCAGGTGGTCTTGCCCGCGTCGATGTGGGCGCAGATCCCGATGTTTCGGATGTTCGACAGGTCGGTGGCCATGGGTGATTCCTTACGAGCCCGTGTTCTCTGACTCTCGCGTGCGGTTGGTGTGGGTCCGGCGGCTCCGGGGCCGGCGGCTGCGGCGGCGACCTCGACGGCCACCGTCGATCGGTATCCGTCGCGTCGCGGAGTGCGGCGCGGCGGGCTGAACGTCTGTCTGAGGAAGGGAGGTCCGCTCGGGACGGGGCAGGCGCGTGATGGGCACGTCCGCCGGAGCGGCGGGAAGATGACTAGAGCCTGTCGGTATCGGCGTCGTCGTCGTCCATCGCGGTGCTGCCGGGCTCCGGGCGGGCAGAGGGGAACCCTCGCCGGCGCGGGCCGCTGCATGGAATCGTAGAAGTTCGCCCCCTCCGATCAAGCGAAGAGCGGGACGAGCCTCTCAGGGGGCCTCCGCGGGGTCGGCCCGAGGAGGGGCGGGGTTCGGCGCGGCCGCGGCCTCGATCCGCGACCGCTGTTCATCCGTCAACCTCTTCAGGGGATCGAGACGCAGCAGGGCGTCGATCTCCAGAAGTCGTTCCGCGGCCGCTCGGCGGCGGTCGGGCAGGTTCAGGCGGCCGGCGATCTCGAAAATCCGCTGGACCGGTTCGAGCCCGTGCGGGTTTCGTTCCGCCGACTCTTCATACGCGTCCAGGGCCAGGAGGAGTTCGGCCTCGCGCACGTTTTCGGACGTCGTGAACTCGGCCCGGGCGAGGTGGAGCCCGCCGAGCATCATCCACCCGCCCGGGGTCCCGCCGGCGAGGGCTCCCTCGATGGCCAGGGCGGTCGCGGCGTCGAGGCGGCGCCACGGGTCGCGGCCCGCGGCGAGGTCGCGCTGGGCGAGGTCCACGTGCAGCCGGACGAGGGCCGCGCGGACGCCGTGGTGGTTCGGATCGATCCCGAGGGCCTCGGTCAGCGGCTCGACGGCCTGCTCGGCGGCCTGCCACTTGCCCTGCTCCAGGAAGGCGTGGAGGGCCCGCGGGTCGGCGGGGGCCTGGAGCCCGGTGGCGGCGGAGGCCTCCTGGGCGATGCGGGCGGGCTGGTCGGCGAGCGAGCCGGAGGCCCTGCCGGATTCGAGCCGTGTCTGGAGCTGGGTGAAGGTGTTGATCGGTCGGCCGGCCGCTTCGAGGCGCCGCTGCCAGGCGAGGGTGTCGCTCCGCCAGATGAGGATCCCCCAGCCGAGGGCGGCCGCGACGGCGAGCGAGGCGCCGGCCGCGAAGGCCGCGCGAACGCGGGGCCGGGGTTCCGCCGGGCCGGGCACCGCGGCTCCGAAGAGGAGCAGGGCGAGCGGGGCGGAGGCGGGCATGACTGGGGTGGTCTCGATCTGGGCGTGGGCGATGAGCAGGACCCCGGCGGCCGCGGCGACGAGCCGCTCGATCCGCGGGCTGTGCGCACCGAGCAGACGCCAGAGGGCGAGGGCGAAGGCGATCCAGAGGAGGAGGACGACGACGCGGAGGGCGAGTTGGTCCGGCGTGAGCAGGACGGCGTCGGCGCGGAGGGCGAGGGCGCTCGTGAGGAGGGCGAGGGCGAGGAGCAGGCGGACGAACAGCCCGGCCGGCGTGCCGGGGGTGGGATCGGGTGAGGGGGTGGGTGTGGGGTCGAGGGCGCGTCCGATGCGCCAGAGGCCGGCGCCGATGAGGAGCACCCAGGCTCCGCCGAGGAGCCCGAGGCAGGCGAGGTAGTCGAAGAAGACGCTGTGGGGGCTGGTGACTTCCTCCGGGCTCAGCGGGTTCTTGGCGAGCATGTAGGCGTCGCGGAAGCGGTCGGGGCCGACGCCGATGGCCGGGTGGTCGGTGAAGATGCGCGCGGACGCCTCGATGTAGAAGGCGCGGAAGAGGATGCTGAGTTCGCCGACGGCCTCGCCGATCAGCCCGCGGAGGAGGATCAGCGCGAGGACGCCGAGGGGGAGGGCGAGGCAGAGGGCCGCGGCGGCGTTGCGGCGGGGGGCGCCGCTTGGGAGGAGCCGCAGCGCGGGGCCGGCGAGGAGGACGAGCAGCCCGGCGCCGGCCGCGGCGAGCCCGCCCTTGGAGTGCGTGAGCCCGAGGGCGGCCGCGGAGAGCAGGGCGGCGCCGGCGACGGCGGCGAGGCAGAGGACGTGGAGCCCCGAGCGCGGGGCGCGGGACGCGTCCGCCCGGCGGGAGAGCAGGGCGAGGGCCGCGGGGACGGCGAGCCCGGCGCAGACGACGAACGCGGCGGCGGCGAAGGAGGCGTAGACGTTGGAGAGGCCGAACCAGGCGCTCGCGTCGTTCTGCGCGATGCGGCGTTCGTAGCCGCGGGCGAGGGAGGAGTCGGGCTCCCACCCGCGGGACTCGAGGAACTGCTCGCGTCCGGCCTCGTAGGCGGCGAGGGTGGCGGGGTGCTCGAAGAGGACCTGGTGCAGGGCCTTGGCGCCCAGGGCGGCGATGAGCCCGACGGCGAGGGCGAGGAGGACGCGGCGCATGCCCGGGCGCGTGGCGAGGTGCCCCGCTCCGACGGCGGCGAAGATCGCGGCGACCCAGGGGGAGCCGGTGTGGAGGGCGGCGAGGCGGCCGCCGTCGACGGCGGCGGCGTGCAGGGCGACGCCGGCGGCGCCGAGGATCGCGAGGATCCAGGGGAGGAGCAGGTCGCGGCGAGAGGCGGCGCGGGTCACGCAGGCGGCGAGGGCGGCGCCGGCGATGACGCAGAGATCGAGCAGGAGGAGCCCGAAGGGGCGGAGGCCGGCGTCGGCGTAGGGCTGGAGGAGGGGAGAGGCGTCCCACCACGGCAGCGGGTCGTAAGTGGCGAGGACGCGCACCCCGGCCCCGAAGAGCATGAGGGCCGCGGCGAGGCAGGCGGCGAGGTCCGCCCGGGAGGGGGCGTCGCCGGTCGGGCGGGGGCTCGGCTCGGGGCTCATGGGCGGGGCTCCGTCCGGCGGGCGGGCGAGCTGGCGAACTCGAAGGCGGCGAGGACGCCGAGGATCGCGGCGGTCTGGACGCCGACGAGGACGGCCTGCCAGTCCTCGAGCGAGCGGAGGGCGATGCCGGAGATCCCGGTGACGAGGGTGAAGCCGTAGATGACGAGGACGGCGGCGCGCTTGCTGAGGCCGCGCTTCACGAGGCGGTGGGAGAAGTGCTGGAGGTCCCCGACGAAGGGGCTGCGCTTCTGGCTGAGGCGGATGGCGGTCACGCTGAGGAAGTCGTAGAGGGGGATGGCGAGGACGACGAGGGGCATGAAGACGGCGAAGGGGG
>CAYMFP010000332.1:0-3506 GCA_964389385.1 uncultured Phycisphaeraceae bacterium
CACCTCCTCCCTCGACCGAACCCGCCGAGCCCGCGTCTACCCTTCCCCGCTCCCACCCCCGATCGCATCCTCACCCCGGAGCCCCCAAGGAAGGCATGAAGGTCCTCCTCGCCATCGACGGTTCCCCCGGCAGCGACGACGCCATCCGCGAGGTCGCCCGCCGCCCCTGGCCCGCCGGAACCCAGATCCGCGTCGTCACCGTCGACGCCCCGCTCGGCGAGCCCACCTTCGGCCCGGGCGCCACGACCCTGACCGCCTACGACGAACTCGTCCGCCGCCTCCGCGAGAACGCCCACGCATGCCTCGACGCCGGGGCGCAGATGCTCCGCGAGGCCGCCCCGGGGCTCGACGTCTCCTCCGCCCTGCTCGTCGGCTCCCCGAAGGAGGAGATCGTCGCCGAGGCCCGCCGCTGGGGCGCCGACCTCATCGCCGTCGGCTCCCAGGGCCGCGGCGCGATCAAGAGCCTCTTCCTCGGCTCCGTCTCCCTCGGCGTCGTCCTCAACGCCCCCTGCTCCGTCCTCGTCGTCCGCGCCCCCGCCAACCCCCGGGCCTGACCGCCTCACCCGCGCCCCAGCACCCAACCCAGCACCCACGGCACCACCCACAGATACCCCGCCATCATCGCCCCCACCGCGATCAGCGACACCAGCACCCCCACGCCCATCATCTCGCGCGAGGACACCTTCCCCGTCGCGTACGCCATCGCGTTCGGCGGCGTCGAGATCGGCATCGACACCGCGAAGCTCACCGTCAGCCCCGCGACCACGCCCAGCCGCGCGCCCTCCAGCCCGCCCGCCCCCTCCGCCCCGGCGCTCACCCCCGCCCCGAGCGCCATCGCCAGCGGCACGAGCACGTTCGCCGCCGCCGTGTTGCTCATGAACGTCGCGAACACCATCCCCCCCACGATCACCATCAGCGCCAGCAGCCACCCCGACGCCCCCCGCAGCAGCGGCAGCGACCCCACGTACTCCAGCACCCCCGTCAGGTGCAGCGCGTTCCCCAGCGCCAGCCCGCCCCACATCAGCAGCAGCACGTCCCAGTCGATCGACCGCACGTCCTGACGGCTCAGCACCCCCAGCGCCGCCAGCACCGTCGCCGCGATCAGCGCCACCGCCGCGTCGTCCACCCGGTGCAGCGGCCCCGTGAACCACGCCGCCGCCGCCCCCGCCAGCACCGCCGCCGTCGCCCACCCGCGCCACGACACCCGCGCCGGCGCCGCGATCGGCGCCAGCTCCACCTTCCGCGGCGGACGCAGCAGCGCGCAGATCAGCCCCCCCGCCAGCAGCAGCATCCCCACCACCAGCGGCACCGCCATCAGCATCCACTCCAGGAAGCCGATGTGCACCCCCACCGCCCGCAGCTGCGAGATCGTGATCGCGTTCGGCGGCGTGCTCACCGGCGTGCTGATCCCCCCGATGCTCGCCCCGAACGCCACCGCCAGCACCAGCGCCGCCGCCAGCCGCTTCGGCGACGACGCGTCGTACACCAGCGGCGCGACGATCGCCAGCATCATCGCCGCCGTCGCCGTGTTGCTGATCCACACCGACAGGAACCCCGTCGTCAGGATCACCGCCATCACCAGACGCACCGAGTCCCCCATGAACGGGCGCAGCAGCCGCGCCGCGATCGCCCGGTCCAGCTGGTGCTTCGTCACCGCCGCCGCCAGCAGGAACCCCCCGAGGAACAGGATGATCGTGCTCGACGCGAACGGCTCGAAGAACCGCGCGTAGCTCAGCTCCCCCGTCCCCGCCAGGCCCCCGTGCCGCGCCAGCAGCAGCACCTGCAGCCCCACCACGCTCAGCGACGTCACGAACAGCGGGATCGCCTCCGTCGCCCACAGCACCGCCGCGAACACGCCGATCGCCACCGCCCGGCGCCCCAGCTCCCCCATCCCCGCCGGCAGCGCCGCGTACGCCCACGCCGACGCCCCGACCGTCAGCACCAGCACGAGCGCCGAACGCCACCGGTGCGGCGAGATCACGGCCGGCACGCCCGGCGTCCGGATGTTCGCGTCCACGACACCTCCTCCCCCCACCCCACCCCCATCTGCTATCCGCCCATCTGCAATCTGCCCATCTGCACTCCCCACTCACTCCAGCTTCACATCCAGCGTGATCTCCGTCTTCAGCAGCTTCGACACCGGGCACCCCGCCTTCGCCTTCTTCGCCAGCTCCTCGAACTTCGCCGCGTCCGCCCCCGGAACCTTCCCCCGCAGCATCAGGTGCACCGACGTGATCGCGAACCCGTCGCCCTGCTTCTCGAGCGCGACCTCGGCCGACGTCTCCATCCGCTCGGCCGTCAGCCCCGCCTCGCCCAGGATCAGCGACAGCGCCATCGTGAAGCACCCCGCGTGCGCCGCCGCGATCAGCTCCTCCGGGTTGCTCCCCTTCTGCCCCTCGAACCGGCTCGCGAAGCCGTACGGGTACGCCTGCAGCGCCCCGCTCTCGACCGTCAGCGTGCCCTTGCCGTCCTTGATCCCGCCCTGCCACGCCGCCGAACCCCGACGCTTGATCTTCATGACCGGCTCCCTTCTTCCTCGCGGCCGCGATCGCCGCTCCGACGCGGCCCGGCCACGGGCGCTCACTCGGATCCTATAGCGACGAAACCCGTTCCACCGCACTCCGGCCCCGCCGCGCGCAGTCCCGCGAATCCGACGCCGACGTCCCACGCCCGCCGGTGGTCTCGCGTTCCCTGCACGATGCGCGATCGACGCAGAAAGACATCGCAACCGTGCAGCAACCCGCCAGCGCCACGCCAGCCGACGCACACCGCACAGCTGCCCCCGACGGCCGAATCCCCCTCCCTCTCCCCTCCGTGCTCCCCGTGGGCTCCGTGGTTGCTCTGCAACATCCCTATGCCAACTCCGCCGGCCGCGCAAGATCCCCTCGCCCCCCTCCCGGTGCCAACACCCTGGCACCCGCGCGAAGATCGCCCCGCCAACCCGCTGGCCTCCTCGCGCCCCCGTGCTAGCTTCGAATCCATGAGCACCGCACGGCCCGCCCACCCCAACCCCGACTCCGACCTGGACGCCCTCCTCCGCCGGCATCTCGCCGGCGAACCCCTCGCCGAGACCGCCGACGCCCTCGGCCTCACCCTCCCCGAACTCGTCGAACGCCTCGACGCCCCCGAGGTCGCCGCCCTCCTCGAACGCCTCGCCCGCGTCGTCGCCCGCCGGGCCGACCTCATCGCCGCCGACGCCCGCGCCTCCGCCCTCCTCAAGCTCGAGGCCCTCACGCTCGACGCGAGCGCCGCCCCCACCGAACTCCGCCGAGCCTCCTCCACCCTCGCCCGCGAGACCCGCCCCGCCCGCCCGAACCGCCCCACTCGCTCCGACCACCCCACCCCCTCAGGCCGTCGCCTCCCCGATCGCCCCGCCCAGACCGGCTCGCCAAGCGTTCCGCAAACCCAGCCCCACGCGGCCAATCGCGCACCGCGAGCCCCGTCGTTCCCGCCCGCCCCCCGCCCCGATCTCCGGTCGACCGACCTCCTGCAGCACCTCCGCGCCC
>CAYMFP010000333.1:0-3502 GCA_964389385.1 uncultured Phycisphaeraceae bacterium
CCTCCTTCACCGCCCGGCAGGCGGATCGTCCCCGTCGGCGACGCGTACCAGAGCCCCGGCTCGAGCGAGATCGTCCACGGCCGGGCGGGCGCCCGCTCCCAGGGGCTCCGCTCGACGCCCTCCCCGGGCGACGAGACCGCGGCCGGGTCCGCCGGCGGAGGGGTCTCCCCTTCGGCCGCCGGCTGCGCGAGCGCCAGGACGATCGGAAGCACGCTGAGCAGTTCTGGGACGGGCACGGGGGGAGAGGATACCGTGCCCGCGTGAACCCGGCCGCCCCACAGGACGACGCGCCCCGCCCGCGGCCGGGCTCCGCCCCTCATCTCAACCCGACCTCTCGCCCCACTCCGCCCGCCCCGTCCTCATCCTCCCCGCCCCCGGCCTCCGGGCGCGAGGTCGAGATCGCCCCGCGCGTGCGCGTCCCCGAGTCGGCGCTGCGCTTCACCTACACCGCCAGCTCCGGCCCCGGCGGGCAGAACGTCAACAAGCGAGCGACCCGCGCCCAGCTCCGCGTCGCCCTGGCCGACCTGCCGATCTCCGAACCCCACCGCGAACGCCTCCGCGAGCAGGCCTCCCACCTCCTCGCGGGCGACGAGCTGCTCATCGCCTCGGACGAAACCCGCTCGCAGCGCCGCAACCGCGACCGCTGCCTCGACAAGCTCCGCGAGGCGGTGCTCCGCTCGGCCCAGGCCCCCAAGCGTCGCCGCCCGACGCGCCCGAGCCGCGGCTCCATCGAGCGCCGGCTCAGCGAGAAGAAGTCCCGCGGCGAGCGCAAGCAGATGCGCCGCCCGCCGGACCTCTCCTGAACGCCCTCCGCCCGTCAGCCGGTCGCGCCGCGGAACCGCCCCAGGAACTCGAGCAGGTCCCGCGCGTCCGACCGCCCGTCGGCGTTGAAGTCGTACCACTCGCGGAACTGCCCCAGGAACGCCAGCAGGTCGTGGACGTCCACCCGCCCGTTGAAGTCCACGTCGCACGGCTCGCCGAGCCGCACCGTCAGCGTGTGCCGCTCCCGGTCCGGGTGCAGCGGATCCTCCGCCCGCTCGTCGGCCAGGATCGTGACGGTCGGCGTTCCGTCGGCGACGAAGACGATCCCCTCGTCCGCGGCGCTCGGCACGCAGGCGCCGCCCATGCCCGGGCGGAAGTCGATCGCCTCCGCCCGCACCGGCGCGTACGCGCTCGCCGGCAGCACCACCACGTCCGCGCCGTACACGGCGAACCCACCCAGCACCGGCAGAATCGAAAGCATCTTGTTCGGCCCTTGTGTCTCCGGGCGCCGTGCGGCGACGCCCCGTCCCTGGTGTGGACCGACCGCCGGCACGAACGGCGAGGCGGACGCGTCACGCCCGCGGAAGCTCAAGGAGACCGCCCGAACCGGATCCTCCGGCTCGTCGCGGGACGTCTCGGGAAGTGGGGGTAGATCTCTCTGGCCGTCGGCGCCGCCCGGCGGGCGACCCGTTCTCTCCGTCCGAAAACGTAACCGAAGATCGGTCCCCCGGCCCCCTCCCCGCCCGGATACGGAACCGCCCGGCCTGGAAACGGGCATCCGCCGGAAGCCGGATCGGGTGAGGAAAACGCCCTCCTTCACCCTGAATGGACGGTGCGCGCGACGAAACCTCCCCCGTGAGGTCGGGCGACACGGCGCGCTACCGTCGCATCCCGGCCCGCCATCGATCGGGTGGACAGTCCCAGGAACCGGGGCCGTTCTTTCGCTCCGCGGGCTCGCACGCCGGACGGTGAGCAGACGCTACCTTTGGACCACCTCATGCCCGGTGCACCCGCCCCGTCTCCAGAGCCTCCGGGGAATCCCGCACGGTTCCCCGCCCCCGGCGGAGCCGCGGACGCCGCGCCGCACCTCGTCCTCGGGATCGAGATCTCCAACCCGACCTCGTCCGACGACCCGGACCGCCCGGCCGCCGAGGTCGCCCTCGCCCCGGCCGACCGCCCCGAGGACGCCCTGATCGAGCCCGTCCGCACCGGCAAGGGCGAGGACGACCTGATCCCGGCGATCGACCGTCTCTGCGCCCGGGCCGGCGCCCGCCCCGCGCAGCTCGCGTGCATCGCGGTCGACGTCGGGCCCGGGGCCTTCACGGGGCTGCGCGTCGCCGTCGCGGCCGCGAAGCTGCTCGCCGAGGCGACGGGGGCCCGGGTCGTCCCCGTGCCCGCGTGGGACGTCGCCCGCATTGGGCTCGCGCCGGGCGCGCCCGTATCGGACCCGCTGCTCGTCTGCCTCGCCTCCAAGGGACCGCGCACGCACGGCACGCTGCTGCGCGCGGGCGCCGCGCCCGAACCGCTCGGGATGATCACGGCCGAGCACCTGCCGGGCCTCGCGCCGGGCGCGATCGTCGCCGACCGCTTCCTCCCCGAGCCGATGCGGCGCTGGGCCGCGGACTCGGGCGCGGACCTCCTGCCGCTGCGCCTCGGCGCTGGCGGGGTGCTGCTCGCGGCGCGGGGGCGGGCGCCGGTCGATCCGCTCGCGCTCGAGCCGTTCTACGCCCGGGAACCGGACGCCGTGACGCAGTGGCGCGAGCGCCGCGGCTGAGCCCGCGGGCGGGGTCCGAGAAGCCCCCGCTCTCGTCCGCCCGCTTCTGGGACGCGCGCCGCGTTATGGGGTGCGGAACCCTCGTCTCGGCGGACCGTCTGCGACGCCTGTTCCGAACCCCCCGACGGGCGCGGGCGGGGTGTCCCTGCCGGCCCGGCCGCCCTGCGAAAGTGCGCCGAACCTGCCGTCGATACCCGGGCCTGCGGGCTGCGCCGGTGAGCGAAGCCCGGCAAGCTCCGGCGACGCCCCGCGGCGCGCCCGACGCAGGGGATGCGACATGTCCGGTGACAAGCCCGCCGTCAGCGACTGGTCCGGCAAGAAGGTCTTCACGACCGGCGAAGCCGCCCAGATCTGCAAGGTCAGCCAGCAGACCATCATCCGCTGCTTCGACTCCGGGCGCCTCCAGGGCTTCCGCGTCCCGGGCTCGCGTTTCCGCCGCATCCCGAGGGACGAGCTGCTGCGCTTCATGCGCGCCAACGACATCCCCACCGAGATCCTCGACGCCGGGCGCAAGCGCATCCTCGTCGTCGACGACGACCCCCAGATCCTCGAGCTGCTGCACGACCTCCTCTCGCGCGACGGACGCTTCGAGATCCGCACCGCCGCCACCGGCTACGACGCGGGCATGCTCACCGAGAGCTTCCGCCCGCACCTCGTCCTGCTCGACTACATGCTCCCCGACATCAACGGCACCGCTGTCTGCCGGCGCCTCCGCGAACGCCGCGACGAGCAGGAGACCCGCGTCCTCGTCATCTCCGGCGTCGTCAACCAGGCCGAGGTCGACGAGCTGATCGCCGCCGGCGCCGACGGCTTCCTCAAGAAGCCCTTCGACATCGACCAGCTCATGAGCCGCGTCTGCACGCTGCTCGGCGTGGAGGACGACGAGAACACACCCACCGCCGGGCAGATCCGGCCCGACACTCCCCTCCGCCGCGCCATCGGCTGACCCCACCCCCACCCCCATCC
>CAYMFP010000334.1:0-3496 GCA_964389385.1 uncultured Phycisphaeraceae bacterium
GGGGGGGCGGGGGGGGGGGGGGGGGGGGGGGGGGGGGGGGGGGGGGGGGGGGGGTGCGCGAGGTGCTGGGGGAGCGGTTCTGGGCTCGCCTGGCGGTGGAGCGTGGGGAGGTGGCGCGGGTGGAGCTGCGGGCGGTGCTGGAGGGGGACGAGGAGGGGCTGGGGGGGTGGTGGGGGCGCACGCCGGAGGTGGAGCTGGAACGGAAGCGGCTGCACGAGGCGTGGGTGGAGCGGGTGTGCGGGGGACGGATGTCGCCGGTGCGGGACGGGCCGGAACGTCCGGAGGCCGCGCGGTGGCTCGTGCGGCCGTGGGGGGAGGTGGGGAGCGTGCTGGAGGAGGGGGAGGCTGTGCTTCGCTTCAGGGCGTAAAGCCCAGATTTCGAGAGGATCTCGATTTCTGGAAGGCTGGAGGGGATGCACGCGGGGTGTTGAAGATGCGGCCGGAGGACCGGTTCAGGTCGAGGCGTCCGGTGGGGTGCTCGGGGCGGGGTGGGGGGTGACGAGCAGGCGTTGCTTGCGGGCGTCGTGGAGGCGGAGGGCGAAGCTGACGAGGTAGAAGGCGAGGAAGAGGGCGATGAAGAACTCGCGGGCCTCGGAGGAGTCGAGGTTGTGCCAGGGGTCTTCGCGCCCGGTGCGTCGGGCGACGATGTCCTCGGCGACTTCGACGCCGCGGCCGACGATGTTCATGAACGCGGCGGTGAAGCCGACGGCGGTGGGCCAGAACCAGTAGCGGGCCTGGCGCGGGGAGGGGCGGCGTCTCTTGAAGAACTGGATGGCGGGGACGACGACGCCGCCGACGAAGATCCAGAGTTCGACGGCCGTGCGCGGCTTCATGTTGAGCCAGGACGAGGTGTTGTGGAGGTTGGTCTCGGCCTGCTTGTTGTGTTCGACCCAGGCGTCCGGGGTGTCCCATCCGAACCAGTGCTGGCCCCAGGAGGCCTCTTCGCCGGCGAAGTAGAGGGCGGCGAGGGCCCAGAGGAGGATCCACCAGCGGAGCCACTGGCCGGGGAGGCGGCGGCCCTTGGCGCAGGCCCAGACGCCGGCGGCGATGCCGGGGATGAGGACGAGGACGGTGGCGTGCTCGAAGAAGCCGGACTCCTGGGCGACCCACCATTCGATGGCCTCGGGCCCGAAGGGGCCGGAGGCGAGGAAGGCGAGCATGAGGAAGGCGGGGAGGGCGACGGAGAACCAGAGGGGGATGTCGCGGAGCCTGGTCGGGGGTTCGGTGAGGTCGCGGTTGCCGGTGGGGGTGTCTGCCATGGTTGCGCCGATGTGCCGATGCCGGGGGGCTGCTCCGCATCCTGCGATGCGCGACAAGGGTAGCGCGTCCGGAGCGGCGGATGCCGGTTCGGGCGGCGGACGGCGGGCCCTCCTGCGGCGGGGCGGCGCGGCGTGATGGAGGGGGAGGCGTGACGGCGGATGGCGGGAGGAGGCAGGCCCCGCCGGGGCAGCGGGGGCTTCCTCTCCGCGGGGGAGAGGTCATCCAGCGGCCGGCGGCGGGCGTATCCGCGTGGGCAAGGAGTCGCCCGGGTGTGGTGCGCGCGAGGAGGCCGCGATGAAGGCGATCTGTTGGCACGGCAGGCAGGACATGCGGGTGGACAGCGTGGACGACCCGAGGATCGAGGACCCGCGGGACGTGATCATCCGGGTGACGTCGACGGCGATCTGCGGGTCGGACCTGCACCTGTACGACTTCTTCGTGCCGTTCATGAAGCCGGGGGACGTGGTGGGGCACGAGCCGATGGGGATCGTGGAGGAGGTTGGGAGCGAGGTGCGCAGGCTGCGGAAGGGCGACCGGGTGGTGGTGCCGTTCACGATCTCGTGCGGGGAGTGCTTCTTCTGCCGCAAGCAGCTCTTCTCGTGCTGCGACACGACGAATCCGGAGCCGAAGCGGAAGGTGGCGGAGAAGATGATGGGGCACAGCCCGGCGGGGCTGTTCGGGTATTCGCACCTGCTGGGCGGGTTCCCGGGGGGGCAGGCGGAGTACCTGCGGGTGCCGCACGCGGACGTGGGGTGCCTCAAGATCGAGTCGGACCTCGCGGACGAGCAGGTGCTCTTTCTGTCGGACATCTTCCCGACGGGGTACATGGGGGCGGAGAACGCGGAGATCGAGGACGGGGACACGGTGGCGGTGTGGGGCTGCGGTCCGGTGGGGCAGTTCTGCATCCAGAGCGCGTGGATGTTCGGCGCGGGGCGCGTGATCGCGATCGACCGCGTGCCGGAGCGGCTGGCGATGGCGCGGGACAAGGGTCGGGCGGAGACGATCGACTTCTCGAAGCAGGACGTGTACGAGACGCTCCAGGAGATGACGGAGGGGCGCGGGCCGGACCGGTGCATCGACGCGGTGGGGGCGGAGGCGCACGGGTGGGGGGCGTTCGACGCGGTGCTGGACAACATCAAGGCGTCGGTGAACCTGACGACGGACCGGGCGCACGCGCTGCGGCAGGCGATCTACTGCTGCCGGAAGGGGGGGACGGTGTCGATCCCGGGGGTGTACGTGGGGTATCCGGACAAGATCCCGATGGGCGCGGTGATGAACAAGGCGCTGACGCTCAAGAGCGGGCAGACGCACGTGCAGAAGTACCACCACGAGCTGCTGAAGCGGATCGAGGCGGGGGACATCGATCCCTCGTTCGTGATCACGCACCGGCTGCCGCTGGAGCAGGGGCCGGAGGCGTACCGGACGTTCCGCGACAAGAAGGACGGGTGCATCAAGGTGGTGCTGAAGCCCTGAGGAGATGCCCGCACGGAGGGGAGGGGGCGGCGGGGCCGGGGGCACGGAGAGCGGGGGATGGCTTTGGGGGGAGAGCGGGCGCGGAGTCGGGCAGTGCGGGGGTCGGCGCGGGCGGCGGTGCATCGGGGCGGGCGCGGGAGGGGAAGGGGTAGGGGGACGGCGCGCGGGGCGCATCGGAGGTTGTCATGGCTGTGGAGACGCGGATGCTTCGGGGCGGGCTCGACGTCGATACCGAGAGACGGGGCCCGGCGGAGATGACGCTCGGCGAGCTGCGGCCGCCGCGCGCGGCGCCGGCGCGGTTCGGGGCGGCGGGGATGTCGTCCGGGGCGTGGCGGGTGAAGGAGACGGTGCCTTCGCAGCCGGACGGGGCGGAGGCGATGGCGAAGGGGCTCGGCTGGTTCAGCATCGGGCTGGGCGTGGCGGAGGTGGTCGCGGCGGAGCGGATCGCGGGGTACCTCGGCATGCGGGACAAGGCCGGGGTGATCCGGATGCTGGGGTGCCGGGAGATCGCGACGGGGGCGGGGATCCTGACGCGGGACACGCCGGAGGCGCGGGCGCCGTGGGTGTGGTCGCGCGTGCCGGGGGACGCGATGGACGCGGCCGCGCTGATGCCGGGGCTGAGCCGGGAGAACCCGAAGCGCGACCGGGTGATCGGGGCGCGGGCGATCGTGGGGGCGGCGGCGGTGCTGGACGTCGCGTGCGGGGCGTGGCTGAGCGCGGGGCGGCGGCCGAAGGGGTAAGAGGGCGGGGAACCGGGAGCCGG
>CAYMFP010000335.1:0-3494 GCA_964389385.1 uncultured Phycisphaeraceae bacterium
GAGCGGAGCGGGGAGGACGGAGCGGGCGGAGACGGTGGGGCGGGCGGAACGGGTGGGATGGGTGGGGTGGGTGGGGAGGTGGCGTCGTGAGCGACGGCACGCTCGCCATGCTGCTCTGGGGGCTGCTCGCGCTGGCGGGGCTGGCGGGCTCGGCGACGTGGTCCGGGCTGGAAACCGGCTTGTATGCACTCAACCGCGTGCGTCTGAGCGTGCGTCGCGCGGAGGGCGACCGGGCGGCCGAGCGGCTCGCGCGGGAGGTCGACAACCCCGAGCGGCTGCTGACGACGCTGCTCATCGCGAACAACGTGTCGAACTACCTGGGCTCGCTCGGTCTGGCGGCGGTGCTGCAGGCCGCGGGGCTGGGGGACGTGGGCATCATCGTGCTGCAGGCGGTGGTGCTGACGCCGATGCTGCTCGTGTTCGGGGAGAGCCTGCCGAAGGACGTGTTCCGTGTGGTGGCCGACCGCGTGATGTACCCGTTCGCGCGGGTGATCTTCGGCGTCCGGATGCTGGCGACGGTGACGGGCGTGCTGCCGCTGGTGCTCGGGTTCACGAAGCTGGCGGGGCGCGTGCTCGGGGGCGAGGGCCCGGCGGCGCTGCCGGACGCGCGGGCGATGATGGTGCAGATGCTCAAGGAGGGGGGCTCCGTCGGCGGGCTGAGCGAGGAGCAGATGTCGATGGTCGACCGGGCGCTGCTGTTCGGGCGGACGACGGTGCGCGACGAGATGGTGGCCTGGCCGCTGGTGCGGTGGGTGCGGCTCGACTGGGGGCGCGAGCGGGTCCTGCGGTACATGGACGGATCGCCGCACTCGCGGTTCCCGGTGCTGGACAAGCGCGGGCGGGTGGTGGGGATCCTGCCGTCGATCGAGGCGCACGTCTTCACGGAGCGTCCTCTGGAGGAGCTGGTGCGTCCGCCCGTGATGCTGAGCCCGCGCATGTCGGCGCGGGAGGCGCTGCAGCGCCTGCAGGAGGCCCGCGCTCACATCGGCATCGTGGAGCAGCACGGGCGGCCGATCGGGCTCGTGACCGCGAAGGACATGGTGGAGCCGCTGACGGGGGAGCTGGCCGAATGGTGAGCGGGCGGCAGCCGGGGTCCGGCAACCGGGGGGAAGAGGATCGAAGGCGAGAATCGGCGCTCGGGGGATGGGAATAGCGAGCGGGGGCCGGGGTTTGGTCCCCGCATGAGCGGAAACGCACGGACGAACGGATGGAAGCGGGCGGTCGGCGTGGCGGCGCTGGTGGTGGTCGCGGTGGTCGCCCTCGCGACGCTGCGGCTGTACACGGGGCGGCCGGCGTCGCTGCCGGAGGGGCTGGATTCCGGCGGGACTCTGGGGCAGGCGGTGGCGCGGGAGGCGGAGACGGGGGTGCCGGTGGTGGTCTTCGCGACGGCGGCGTGGTGCGGGCCGTGCCAGGTGCTCAAGCGGAACGGGCTGGCGGACGAGCGTGTGGTGGCGTACCTCTCGGACCACGCGCAGTTCGTGAAGCTCGAGGACACGGTGCCCGAGGAGCGGGAGCAGATCGAGCAACTCGGAGTGATGGGGTACCCGACGCTCGCCGTGATCCGGGACGGACGCGTGGTGGGGCGTCTGACGGGCGCGTACCCGGCGGACGCGCTGCTCGCCTGGCTGCGCGAGCACGTGCCGGAGAGCGGCGCGGCCCGGGCGGACGGCGTGGCGCGGGCGGACCAGGCGGGATGAGAGGCGCCGCCGGGCGTGCTCAGACGGTCCACGCCGGATCGAGCGGCGGCGGGCGGTCGGCGGCCGACGGGATGTCCAGCCAGCGTCCTTCCGCGGCCGAGCGTTCGATCGTGAAGAGCACGTCGAGCACGTGCAGGGCGAAGGCGCCCGAGCAGCGGTGCGGGCGTTTTTCGCGGATGGCGTCGGCCATCTCGACGAGCCCCGCGCCGCGTCCGCGGGGCACGACCCCGGCCGGGGCGGGCACCTCGGCCCAGGAGCGGTCCTCGCGGCGTCCGTCGAAGACGCGCGTGGGCCCGTCGAAGCCGTTGGGGTCCGGCACGGTCATCGTGCCGTGTCGGGCGTAGAGCTCGATGCGTTCGGAGCACGTCGCCCACGTGTCGAACGAGAGGACGAACGAGAGCGTGGCGCCGGAGGTGAAGCGGAGGAGGCCCGTGGTGTGCGTGGGGACGTCGACCTCGATGGTCTGCCCGCGCTTCGGCCCGCTGGCGATGGTGCGCGTCGGGCGGGTCTTCTCGGCGGAGGCGACGACGGCGGCGACGGGGCCGAGGATCGTGACGAGGGTGGCGATGTAGTACGGGCCCATGTCGAGGGCCGGTCCCCCGCCGGGCTTGTAGTAGAACTCCGGGTCGGGGTGCCAGGCCTCGTGCCCGGGAGCGACCCAGCAGGCATGCCCGCCGTGGCAGGGGCCGAGGCCGCCCGCGTCGAAGGCGGCGCGGGCGGTCTGGATCCCGTGCCCGAGGACGGTGTCGGGGGCGGCGCCGACGCGCAGCCCGAACCGGTCGGCCTCGGCGAGCAGCGTGCGGGCCTGAGCGGGCGTCTCGCAGAGCGGCTTCTCGGTGAAGACGTGCTTGCCCGCGCGGATCGCGGCGAGCGAGGTCTCGAAGTGCGCGCGCGGCGTGGTGAGGTTCAGGACGGCGTCGATCTCCGGGTCCTGCAGCAGCTCCTCCGGCCCGAGCACGCGCGGGACGCCGAACTCGGCGGCGCGGGCCTCGGCGCACGCGCTCCGCAGGTCGGCCACCGCGGCGACCCGCACGCGGCGGGAGCGCGAGAGCGTCCGCAGGTACTGCCCGCTGATGTTGCCGCAGCCGAGGATGCCGACGTTCATGCGCGTCCTTCCCGGGGGTGGTGCCGGGCGGCGGGCTCAGGCGAGCCGCCCGGCGGCCCAGAGCACGCAACGCTTGGCGAGTTCGAGCACGGGCGGGTTGTCGAACTCCGCGCAGGCGTGCCCCAGGGCGGAGTACGCGACGCGGCCCCGCCCGTGGCGGCGGGTCCAGACGACGGGCATGACGAGCCCGCGCGTCCACTCCGCGTGCTCGCCGGAGAAGGTGGTCGTCGCGAGGACCTCGTTCGACGGGTCGACGTGCATGAGGTACTGCTCGGAGCGGACGGCGAACGAGGCGAGCCCGCGGGTGACCGGGTGCCCGGTCTCCGGCACGTCCACGCGGTAGTCGATGATGCCGCCCGGGTGGGCGACGAACTGCCCCCCGACGGCCCACTGGTAGTTCGTCGCGGAGCGGAACGCGTCGCCCATGCCGCCGTGCCACCCGGCGAGCCCGACGCCGCCGGCGACGGCCTCGACGAGATTGCGTTCCTGGTCGCCGGTGATCTCGGCCATCGTGACGCACGGGATGAGGACGGCCGCCGCGGCGAGCCGGTCGCGGTCGTCGAGCACGCCGACGCCCTCGTGGATTTCGGTCTCCAGCCCCGCCCCCCGGACGGCCTCGGCGACACGCTCGACGCACCGGCGGGGCTCGTGGCCCTCCCAGCCGCCCCAGAAGAAGATGGCTTTGTTCGGCA
>CAYMFP010000336.1:0-3493 GCA_964389385.1 uncultured Phycisphaeraceae bacterium
CACCCCACCCCACCCCTTCCATGCCCCCGGCCGGGCGACGACTCCCGAACTTCGACGGCGCGGGGAGGGGACCCGGGCTCGCGCCGCGGCCGGGCGGGCGAGGGCCGCGGCGTGCTTTCCGCGCCGACCGGCGCCGTCCGCTCGGGCGGAAGGCTTCCGGGGATCGCGTTCCCCCCGCTCGCGCGGCGGGCTCCCCAGGAAGGCTCGCCGGGACTTCTTCGCGTTCCGCTCCGGGTCGGGAGGCCGATCGGGCCGACATAGACTCCGCCCGAACCCGTCGGAGCCACGTTTGTCGCCGCAGATCGACCGCATCCGAGGCCTGTTCCAGCGTATCGGGGAGTACCCGCCGCACGAGGTGCTCTTCGAGATCGCGGTCATCTGGGGCGTGGTCTACCTGGTCATCCGCTTCGTGCAGGGGACGCGGGCGGCGGGCGCCATCAAGGGGCTGCTCATCGTGCTGCTGGCGGTCTCGCTGGCGGCGTGGCTGATCGGCAGCGACGCGTTCCTGCGGCTCAACTACCTCTTCCAGCGGTTCCTCGCCCTGGTGGCCGTGGCGCTGGTGGTGATCTTCCAGCCCGAGCTGCGGCGGGGGCTGATCCGGATCGGCGAGACGCCGTTCCTCCGATCGACGCCCAGCAACATCTCCCGGCTGATCGACGCGATCGTGCCGGCGTGCCAGTACCTGTCCAAGGCCCGGTTCGGCGGGCTCATCGTGATCGAGCGGCAGGTGGGGCTGAAGGGGCTCACCGAGGGGGGGACGGAGATGGGCGCCGAGCTGTCGTCCCGGCTGCTCCAGACGATCTTCTTCCCGGGCTCGGCGCTCCACGACCTCGCGGTGGTCATCCGGGCGGGGCGGATCCAGGCGGCCGGCGTGCAGCTCCCGCTCGCCGACCCCTCGGACATGCCCGACGCCTCGCTGGGGAGCCGGCACCGCGCGGCCGTGGGGCTGACGAAGGAGACCGACGCGCTGGTGGTCGTCGTCAGCGAGGAGACGGGCAACATCCGCATCGCCGAGCGGGGGCGGTTGAGCAGCCCGCTGAGCCCCGACGAGCTGGCGATGGAGCTGAAGCGCAAGCTCGGCCGGACGCCGCCGTCCTCGGAGGAGTCGGCCGAGGGCGAGGGGGACGACCTGAGCAAGGCCGCGTGACCGCGGGGGCGGGCAGAACGCGCCCGGGCGCGGGGCCGACTGGGGGGCGGACGGGAGGCCGCGGGAGGGGCGAGCCGGAGGATCGATGGCGACGAGCGAGGCGGACATCGAGGGCGGCGGCTGGATCTCGCGGGCGTGGACGCTCGGGCTCGTCACGCTGATCTCCGTCTTCATCTGGGCCCTGGCGGAGTCGCAGACCGTCCAGATCGCGGCGATCTCGCACGAGGTCGTGATCGCGCCGGGGTCGGAAGACACGCAGATCATCCGGCTCGACCCGGCCACGGACGCGGAGCGCCGGGCCGCGATCACGGCGACCCGGCTGCGGATGGACCTGCGGCTCCAGGGCTCCCCGGGGGCGCTGGACGCGGTCCGCGAGCGGATCCGCGGCGGCGTCACCCTGGTCGCGGGCGACGACTTCCCGATCGGGCCCGGTGAGCTGTTCGCGGTCAATCTCCAGGACGCGCTCCAGCGCCACGAGGCGTTCCGCAACACGGCCGTGACCATCCTCGACGCCCAGCCGGACGTCTTCCGGGTGGAACTCAACGATCTCGTCACCCGCCCGGCCCGGCTCTCGATCGCCGACGCCGCCGGGCTGCTCGAGGGCTCGCCGCAGGTGAGCCCGGCGGAGCTGACCGTCACCCTGCCGAGCTCGGTCGCCCGGGACCTGCCGGACGGGCCGATCCCCGCGTTCGTGCGGCTCGCCCCCGAGACGCTCGAGAGCCTCGAGCCCGGGCAGCCGACGACGCTCACGGGGCTGCGGGCCGAACTCCCCCCGGAACTCGCGGGCGCCTGGGGCGTGCGGCTGGAGAACCGCCCGGTGAGCGTGGAGGTGACCCTGCGGAGCCGGACGGACATGCTCGACCTGCCGCCCCTGCCCGTGCAGGTGGTGCTGGCGCCGTCGGAGCTGGATCGGTTTTCGATCCAGATCGCCCCGGGCGATCAGGACCTGCAGGGCGTCCGGCTGGTGGGCCCGGTCGAGCAGATCGAGCGGGTTCGGCGGGCGCTGGCGGAGCCGACGGGCGGCGAGATGCCGATGGCGGCCCTGATCCTGGACTTCGAGGAACTCGAGCGGGGGATCACCTCCAAGGCCGCGGAGATCCTCCGCCTGCCGCGCGGCGTCGTGGCGGAAATCGAGGACCGGCTGGTGCGGTTCCAGGTGCGGCGGCGCGACCAGCCGCCGGGCGATACGGCCGCCCCGGCCGGGAACTGACCCGCCCTCCGGCTCCTCCCCGACGCCGCGTCCGCGGGCCGGCGCGGGCACGGCCCGGGGACGCATGAGCCGAGCCGCGCGACAGGACAAGGCACGGGTTCGGAGCTACCCTAAGACCCCCCGCGACGCGGGCGGCGCGGTCGCCGCCGCGCGAGGGGGATCCCGGACCGTCCAGAGCCCGAACGCCGAGCCCGATCGACCGGTGCTGCAGGGTTCGGATCCCGTACCGGCTTCGCATGCCTCCGGCGGGTCGACCAGGGTCGTCCCCGGGGCGGAAGGAACCCGCGCCGTGAAGATCAACACCGACGAGATCGCCAGCGTCATCAAGCAGGAGATCCAGCAGTACGCCGCCGAGCTG
Source organism: uncultured Phycisphaeraceae bacterium (assembly GCA_964389385.1). GTDB lineage: Bacteria > Planctomycetota > Phycisphaerae > Phycisphaerales > UBA1924 > CAYMFP01. The sequence goes on from CAYMFP010000336.1 coordinate 2,716, forward strand.
GAGGTCTCCGAGGTCGGCAAGGTGGTCGAGGTCGGCGACGGCATCGCCCGCATCTACGGGCTCAGCAAGGCCATGGCCGGCGAGCTGCTGGAGTTCGAGACGGCCAAGGGCGGCGTCATGGGCCAGGTGATGAACCTGGAAGAGGACACGGTCGGCGCCGTCATCTACGGCGACTACCTCGACGTGCGCGAGGGCGACACGGTCAAGAGCACCGGGCGCCTGCTCGAGGTGCCGGTCGGCGACGCCCTGCTGGGGCGCGTGGTCGATCCGCTCGGGCGTCCGCTGGACGACAAGGGCCCGGTCGAGACGAGCCTGACCCGCAAGGTCGACATCATCGCCCCGGGCATCGCCGACCGCCAGCCGGTCAAGGAGCCGCTGCAGACGGGCATCAAGGCGATCGACGCCATGATCCCGATCGGCAAGGGGCAGCGCGAGCTGATCATCGGCGACCGGAAGACGGGCAAGACGGCCGTCGCCCTCGACGCGATCATCAACCAGAAGCAGTACTGGGGCACCCCCGAGGCCGTGGTCTGCATCTACGTGGCGGTCGGGCAGAAGGAATCGACCGTCGCCGGCGTCGTGGAGACGCTGCGCAAGCACGGGGCGATGGACTACACCATCGTCGTCAACGCCGCCAGCTCCGACCCGGCCCCGATGCAGTACATCGCCCCGTACGCCGGGTGCGCGATGGCCGAGCACTTCATGTGGCAGGGCAAGGACGGCAAGACGCCCAAGCACGCCCTCGTGGTGTACGACGACCTGTCGAAGCAGGCCGTGG
>CAYMFP010000337.1:0-3489 GCA_964389385.1 uncultured Phycisphaeraceae bacterium
TGACCCCCCCCCACCCCACCGACCCCCAACCTAACCATCCCCCACCTCCCCCTCCGTGCCCCCCGCGATCTCCGCGGTTGCTCGTGATCGAGGCACGCACCTCAGACGCCGCCGATGAGGTCGGGGCGGAAGCCCTTCTCGTTGGTGGTGGCGGAGGGGTCGATGAGGTTGTCGTGGTCGGCGGGGAGGTAGATGCTGAAGGTGGAGCCCTTGCCGACCTCGCTCTCGACGGTGATGCGTCCGCGGTGCTCCTGGACGATGCGCTTGGTGACGGCGAGGCCGAGGCCGGTGCCGCGGAGGCCCTTGGTGCTCTTGAAGGGCTCGAAGATCCACTGCAGGCGGTCGCGGGGGATGCCGGAACCGTTGTCGATGACGCGGATGAGGGCGAAGGGGGCGGGGGCGGGGCGGGCGCCGCGGGGCTGGTGGTAGCTGACGCGGACGGTGACGGCGCCGCGCCTCGGCTCGCAGGCGTCGAGGGCGTTGCCGAGCAGGTTCATCAGGGCCTGGTGCAGCAGGCTCGCGTCGCAGGGGACCGGGGGCATGTCGGGGTCGACGTCGACGAGCAGGGCGACCTGCTTGTCGGCGAACGGGCCCTCCATGAGCTGGGCGGCCTCGTTGACGATCGGCCCGATCTTGGTCAGCTCGATCTCGACCTGGCGCTGCCGGCTGAAGGCGAGCATGTTCTGCGTGAGGCCGACGATGCGGTCGAGGTTGCGCTTGAGGATGTTCCACCCGCCGGAGGCGATCTTGAGGTCCTGCTTGCGCAGGCCCATCTCGACGAGGTCGGCGCCGCCGCGGAGGCCCTGGAGGATGTTCTTGATGGAGTGCGAGAGGCTGGCGACGGTCTCGCCGACGGCCGCGAGCTTCTCGGTGTGGAGCTGCTGGACGGCCTTCTCGGCGTTGGCGAGGGCGAGGCCGGTGTGCTGCCCGATGGCGTTCATGAGCGCGAGCTGGGACTGCACGAAGGTGTAGTTGGCGATGGAGGAGTCGATGTAGATGGCGCCGAAGGTGCGGTCCTGGAAGCGGATGGGCGAGCAGATGGCGCTGCGGATGTTGAACCGGGAGACGCTGTCGCCGGAGGCGAAGCGGGCGTCGGCCTGGGCGTTGGAGCTGAGGACGCCCTCGCCCTGCTCGACGGCGGCCTTGATGATGGAGCGGGAGACCTGGATCTGGCGCTCCTCCTCGTCGCGGGGGGGCTGCTTGTACCGGACGACGTAGGGGCGCAGCTCGGCCGAGGGGGCGTCGGACTCGGTGAGCATGATGACGCCGCGCTCGGGCTTGAACTCCTCGAAGACGAGGTCCATGACGGCCCGGAGGAGGTCGCGGCGGTTGGTGAGGAGGCTGGTGAGGGTGGTGAGGCGGTAGATGACGCGGAGGTGGTCGACGGCCGCGCGGGTCGGCTCGGGCTCGGCGAGGACGATGGAGTCCTCGTTGGAGATCATGCGGTGCTCGATCTCGCTGTCGAGTTCGTCCGGGCGGGCGAGGCGGACGACGGAGGCGTCCTCCTTCTCGCCGCGGCCGAAGACGAAGACGGAGGAGCCGACGCGGATCTGGTCGCCCGGGTTCAGGCGGACGCGCCCGCGGATGGGCACGCCGTTGACGTAGGTGCCGTTCTGGGACTGGAGGTCGCGGATGAACCAGGCCTGCCCGTCGGGGGTCAGCTCGGCGTGGCGGCGGGAGACGGTCGTGTCGGTGATGGGCAGGGCCTCGCTCGACCGCCCGATGAGCTGCGGGGCGCCCGCCGGGAGCTCGAACTTCTTGCCCTGGTCGGGCCCCTGGATGACGGAGAGGGTGAGCATGGGGGGCAGAGGATCGGACGGCGGACGGCGGATCGGGATCGGCGGGGCGAGGCCCGGGCGTTCGGGGCTCTTCCGCCCCGAACGCCCGCGTCGGCACGGAAGAGTAGGGATGCCCGGCACGAGAGCACCTGTGTGAATGGGGCGGCTCCGGAGCGGCCGGACCCGCGGCGTCGGGGCCGCTGGAGGGTCGGAAGAGCGGGCGCGTCCGGGCGGCTGCCGAGCGTGCCGCCGCGCCCGCCGCGCCCCGTTAGGATGCGCGGATGCGCTACATCCTCGCTCTCGACCAGGGCACGACGAGTTCGCGATCGATCCTCTTCGACGAGCGCGGGGAGCCGGTCGCGATCGCGCAGCGCGAGTTCGAGCAGCACTACCCCGAGCCGGGCTGGGTGGAGCACGACCTGGGCGAAATCTGGTCGACGCAGTCCGCGACGGTGGCGGAGGTGCTCGCGAAGGCGGGGGCCCGGGCGGCGGACGTGGCGGCCGTGGGGATCACGAACCAGCGCGAGACGGCCTGCGCCTGGGACCGGGCGACGGGGCGCCCGCTCTGCCGGGCGATCGTCTGGCAGGACCGGCGCACGGCCGCGTTCTGCGACCGGCTGCGGGAGGGCGGGCACGCGGAGCGGATCGCCGCGAAGACGGGCCTGGTGATCGACGCGTACTTCTCGGCGAGCAAGTTCCGGTGGATGCTCGACCACTGCCCCGGGCTGCGCGAGAGGGCCGAGCGCGGCGAGGCGTGCCTCGGGACGGTGGACAGCTACCTCGTGCACCGGCTGACGGACGGGCGGGTGTTCGCCACCGACGTGACGAACGCGAGCCGCACGCAGCTCTGGAACATCCGCACGCAGGACTGGGACGAGGAGCTGCTGGAGCTGTTCGGCGTGCCGCGCGCGGCGCTGCCGGAGGTGCGGGGCAACAGCGAGGTGTACGGGGAGGTCTCGGGCGACGTGCTGGCGCGGCCGGCGCCGATCGCCGGGATCGCGGGGGACCAGCAGGCCGCGACGTTCGGGCAGGCGTGCCACCGCCGCGGGATGGTGAAGAACACGTACGGCACCGGCTGCTTCATGCTGATGCACACCGGGACGGAGGCGGCGGCGAGCGCGAACCGTCTGCTGACGACGGCCGCGTGGCGGCTGGGGGGCGGCGGGATGGAGTACGCGCTCGAGGGGTCGGTCTTCGTGGCCGGGGCCGTGGTGCAGTGGCTGCGGGACGGTCTGGGGATCATCCGCCGGTCGTCGGAGGTGGAGCGGCTGGCGCGCAGCGTGGAGGACAACGGGGGGGTGTACCTCGTGCCGGCGTTCGTGGGGCTGGGGGCTCCGCACTGGGACCAGGGGGCGCGCGGAACGATGGTGGGGCTGACGCGCGGCACGACGGCCGGGCACGTCGCCCGGGCCGCGATCGAGGGGATCGCGTACCAGGTGGCGGACGTGCTGGACTGCATGCGGCGCGACGCGGGGGAGGAGATCCCGGAGCTGCGGGTCGACGGGGGCGCGGCCGCGAACGACCTGATGATGCAGTTCCAGGCGGACATCCTGCGCTGCCCCGTGGTGCGCCCGAAGGTGACGGAGACGACGGCCCTCGGCGCGGCGTTCCTGGCGGGGCTGGCGGTCGGCTTCTGGGAGAGCCGGGAGCAGATCGCGGAGCTGTGGCGGGAGGAGCGGCGGTTCGAGCCGGAGATGGACGCGGGGCGGGC
>CAYMFP010000338.1:0-3487 GCA_964389385.1 uncultured Phycisphaeraceae bacterium
CGCGCTCACCCCGAGCCCCGCGCTCCCGCCCGCCCACGAGCCCGAAGAAGTTCGCAAAGAAGCCCATGCCGTCTCCTGCCGTTCCGCTCGCTCCGCGAAGCCTTGTTGGCCTCCGTCCCGCCCGCCTTCCGCCGCCCCTCAGCCCGCGAGGTCCCCGATCAGCTCGCGCGCCACCATCACGTCCACCATCAGGAACTCCACGCACGAGAGGATGTCGTCGCGGTCCTCCGGCCCCATGTCCTGCAGCTTGCAGAAGTTGTTCAGCGTGATCGCCACGCGCCCGTCCGTGCGCGGGTAGAGCTGGAAGCTCGAGGTCGAGATCCCGTTCTCCGCGGCCAGCATCCGCCGCATCAGCTCCGGCGTCAGACGCGGCGGGTCGACGCTCATGCACGAGATCGTCAGGAAGAAGATGTTCTCCTCCAGCACGCCGCGGAGCATCACGCCCGATTCCGGGTCGCAGACGCGGATCACGTCCCCGCCCTGGTCGGAAACCTCGTACCCGTGCGCGGCCAGCAGTTCCTCGATCTGCGCGATCGTCACGTCCGGCGGCGCCCGATGGCGCGCTCCGGGGGCGGCGCCCCCGTCTCGCCCGTCCTCCCCATCCCCTGCGCCCAGGACCGACATCCGCCGCCTCCTCTCCGAACCGGGCCCGCCCCGGAGCGAATCTACGCACCGGCGGCGGCGTCCGCAAACCGCACGGGAGGCGTCCGGATCGGGCGCCGGTGCGGGCTTGGAGGGTCCGCACCCGTTACAGGGCGATCGGATCGGCTGGACCCGGACGCGCGGGCCGGTTGAAATGCGGCAACACCCCCCGCCGGGCCGATGTTGCCCGGCGGCAACGCCGGCGGCACGCCGCTCGCGGAGGGAAGAGGCCTGGACCAGACCGGAGACCAACCCGAGCGCGCCCCCAGACCGGCCTCGTCCTCCGGCGACGCCGCCCGGGTCCTGCGCCGCGCCCGCGGGCTCTCGGCCGCGGACGCCCCTGTCACGGCCGACGGGCTCACCGCCCTCGCCCACGAACTCGCCAACCTGCTCGACGGTTCCATGCGCTGGGTCTCCCTCGCCTCGGCGAGCCTGCGCCGCTCGATGCCCGCCTCCGCGGGCGCCGGGCAGGCGGAGGACCCCGCCGCGGCCGCGCTCCGGCAGATCGAGGCCGCCGCCGCCGGCATGGAGCGCATGGCCGTCCTCGTCGACGCCGCCCTCCGCTCGCGGCACGCCGCGATCGGCTCGCCGGACCTCGCCGCGCCGGGGCGCTCGCGTGCGGCGATCACCCTCGCCGAGGCCGTGGACCACGCCGTCGACGTCGTCACCCCCTACGCCCGCCTGAACGCGGTGGACCTGCGTCTGCGGATCGAGGGGGAGGCCGGGCAGGTCGCCGCCGGGCCTCTCTACAGCGTGATCCTCAACGCCCTCCGGAACGCGATCGAGGCGTGCGCGGAGGCGGGGGGCGCTCGCCCGGGCGGGAGCGTCGAGGTGCGCCTGGCCAGCGAGCCCGAGAGCGGGCGGATCGTGCTCGAGGTGCTCGACGACGGCGTCGGGCCCCCGCCGGCGCCCAACGCCCGGGCGCCGTTCCGGCACGGTTTCACGACCAAGGCCTCGGCCCCCAACGCCGCTTCGCCGCTGCGCGGGCTGGGGCTCGCGATCGCGGATGAACTCGTCGCCCAGGCCGGGGGGGAGATCGCCCTCGCGTCGCGCGGGCTCCCGGAGCCGGGGCGCCCCGGCGCCGTCCTCCGCGTCGAGTTCCCTCCGCCGGAGCCGGCCGGACGCACCTTCGGCTCCTGCGTCGGGGAGGGCGGCGGTGCCTGAGGCCCTCGCCAGCCTGCCGACCCCCGCTGCGCCCGTGCGCGGCGCTCGCATCCTCGTCGTGGACGACGACCCGATCGTCGCCGAGTCCCTCGCCGAATTCCTGAAGAGCGAGGGGCACGACGCCGCCGCGGCCTTCGGGGCGGACGAGGCGATGCGCCTGCTCGAACGGGCCGAGGAGCAGGCCGGCGAGGGGACGGGCGAGGCGTTCCACGCCGTGATCTGCGACGTCTCCATGCCCGGCACGGACGGCATGGAGCTGCTCCGCGAGATCGGCGTCCGGTTCCTCGGCACCGTCGTGATCATGCTGACGGGGTACGGCACGATCGAGACGGCCGTGGAGGCCCTGCGCCGCGGCGCGGTGGACTTCCTGACCAAGCCGGTCGTCGACGAGGAGCTGCGTCTGGCGGTCGAGCGGGCGCTGCGGCAGCAGAGCATCCTGGCGGAGAACCTGCGCCTGCGCAAGGAGCTGAACGGGCGGTACGGGCTCGGCGGGATCGTCGGGCGCGACCACCGGATGCAGCGGATCTACGAGCTGGTCGAGGCCGTCGCCCCCAGCCGCACGACCGTGCTCATGAGCGGCGAGAGCGGCACGGGCAAGAGCCTGATCGCGCACGCGATCCACCAGCGCTCGCCGCGGCGCGACCGGCCGTTCGTCGAGATCTCCTGCGGGTCGATCCCGGAGACGCTGCTGGAGAGCGAACTCTTCGGGCACGTCAAGGGCGCGTTCACCGGGGCCCACGCGGACAAGGCCGGCAAGTTCCTCGCGGCCGACACGGGCACGATCTTCCTGGACGAGATCAACTCCGCCTCGCCGGGCATGCAGCTCAAGCTGCTGCGCGTGCTGCAGGAGCGGAAGTTCGAGCCGGTCGGGAGCAACGAGACGATCGAGGTCGACGCCCGCGTGATCCTGGCGAGCAACCAGCCGCTCGAGCGTCTGGTCGCCGAGGGAACGTTCCGCCAGGACCTCTATTACCGCATCAACGTCGTGAAGATCGAGCTGCCGCCGCTGCGCGAGCGGGTGAGCGACATCCCGATGCTCGCCGAGCACTTCCTCGAGATGCACGCGCGCGAACTCGGCAAGCCGCTGGACGGCTTCGCCCCCGAGGCGATCGACGCCCTCCGCCGGTACACCTACCCCGGCAACGTGCGCGAGCTGGCGAACATCGTCGAGCGCGCGGCCGTGCTCTGCCGCGGGCGGCAGATCGAACTCGCCGACCTCCCCGCGCACGTGATCGAGGGGACCGACGGCGGGATGCTCGCCGCCCTGCACGGGCACGGGCCCGGCGCGCTGGTCGAGCGGGCCCCGGAGGAGGACGTCTGGACGCCGATGCCGCTCGAGGAGGCCCTCAAGGGCCCCGAGAAGCGGATCATCCTGCAGGCGCTCAAGGCGAACGACTGGAACCGCCAGCAGACGGCCGACGCCCTCGGCATCAACCGCACGACGCTCTACAAGAAGATGAAGGCCCACGGCATCGAGGAGTAGCCGCGGCGCCCGGAGGGCGATGGGGAAATGCCGGACCGCGGCGGGGCCGGGGTCCGGCATGAGGAGGTGTGGAACAGCGGCGCGGGGCGCAGGCCCACACGCCGCTCATCTCGCGGGGAGGGTTCAGCACCCGGCGCGGAAGGCGCCGAGGAAGCCGAGCAGGTCGTTGACGTCGACGGAGCCGCTGCCGTCGAAGTC
>CAYMFP010000339.1:0-269 GCA_964389385.1 uncultured Phycisphaeraceae bacterium
CGCGGACACCGTGCTGATGGTCGACATCCAGGACGGGACGCTGTACGCGAAGAAGGTGGGTGATCGGGGTTGGGTGCTGCCGGCCCCCAATCCGGACGGGGAGCGGACGCTGCTCCCGGTTTCCGAAGCAGAGGACGGGCGGTTGGTGATCCCGGCACGGTACCGGTCGAGCGCAAACCCCGAGTTGTACAACCCCGAAGTTGTCGATGCCGAGTCGGGCATCGTCATCAGCCCGACGAACAAGCCAATCCCGCTGGGCTAACCGGCGC
>CAYMFP010000339.1:279-3456 GCA_964389385.1 uncultured Phycisphaeraceae bacterium
AGTGGAGCGGACGTCCATGATGAAGGCCCATCGCAGATTCGCCGGAGCGTTCACGCTGATCGAGTTGCTGGTCGTCATTGCGATCATCGCGCTGCTGATCGGGATCCTGCTCCCGGCCCTGGGTAAAGCGCGTGAGGCGGCCCAACTCCTCGTGAACCAGACCCAGCACCGCAGTTTGGCCCAGGCCCAGGTGCTGTACACGCTCGACAACAAGGACTACTACGCGGGACCGAACACCTCGAGTCTGATCTACAAGGTGCCGAAGTCGTCGGGGGGGCGGCTGGGCGATCAGTTTGTCGCCGCACGTTCGGACCCCACGACGCCGGCTCAGATCAACGACTGGCTGAGCCCGATCCTCGGGGACAGCCTGAATCTGCCCGCCAATCGGGCGGAGCGCATGGTCCGGTTGTTCAACGACTTCGCTGATCCCAAGAACCGGATGCCCGTGACGGCACCTTACGGCAGCGCGATCGACAGGAACGAGTTCGCGCGCGTGATCGAGCAGGGCGAGGGGATGTTGGCGCCGTCGTACATGTCGCCGGCCGCATTCCACTTCGTGCCCGAAAGTCAACGGCGGGTGCAGGTGGGGAGTGCATCGGTTTTTTTGGAGAGCCTGCCGTACAACGGCGAGCCGGTCACGGTCCGCCCTGGGTTCACGTCGCGGATCGATCTCGTGGGCCAGCAGTCCGAGAAGGTTGCGACCGCGGATGGCAGCCGCTATTTGACCGGGCAGCGCGTCTTTGACGTGGACATCGGTTGGGGCAACACGTACGGCGCATTCATCGACCAGCCGCTCTACATCGGATCGGGCGCGTGGGGGCGGGACAACCGCGAAGGCCTCCCGACCGATCGCAACCAGTTCTCGTTCCGCTACGGGAACGGGACGCGCCTTGTGGTCGGATACTTCGACGGGCACGTCGAGGTGCTGAGCGACCGTGAGTTCTACGAGGATCCGACGCGTTTCGCCCCCGCTGGGAGCTTCTACAACCGCGACCAGCAGGCGGGGAACCCCGAAGCGATCGAGTGGATCGAGGCACGCGACGGCTTTGACAGCGACGGCAAGTTCAAGATCCACTGAATGCGCTGGTGCCGCAAACGACAGGGAGGCCGCCCCGGGCGGCCTTCCTTTGTTTTTGAATCGTGCTGCTGTGTGGAGCGGTCAGTTCTGGAGCGTGACGCACCGCACCGCCAGGAACATCGGGATCTCGGCGCGGGCTTCGTTTTCGGCGGCGGCGCGGGGGCCGGGTTCGCTCTGGCGGGCGCTCGGCCATTCCTCCATCGCCTCGACGAGCAGGCCGGCGGCGGCGCAGGCGTTGACGTAGGCGGAGACGGGGCGCGTCCAGGTCTCGGTGGTGATCGGGGCGGCGCCGGCCGCGGCCTCGCCGGGGTTCATCACGATCTCCTGGCGGTGGGGGCTCAGGTAGCCGCGGACGGCGCGGGACTGGACGGGGCGGCCGCGGGCGTCCTCGCCCCAGCGCCAGGCCGTGCGCCCGGGGGCGCGGAACGCCGGGTGGAGGATGACGAAAACGAAACGCCCGCCGGGTCGGAGGAGGCGTCCGGCGGCCTCGAAGACCGGGGCCACGGGCTCGATGTTCATCAGGCTCATGACGCAGGTGATCGCGTCGAAGCGCCCGTGCTCGGCGCCCGCGTCGCCTTCGGCGGATGGGAGCAGGTCCGGGATCTCGAGGAGGTTCCGCGCATCGCCGGCGAGGAAGCGGGGCGGGGTGGCGGCCGGCGCCTCGCCCGCGCGCTCGCGGGCGATCTCGACGAGGCGTTCGGAGGCGTCGACGCCGATCGCTTCGCACCCGTGCTCGGCGAGGTGGCGGGCGAGGTCGCCCTGTCCGCAGGCGACGTCGAGGATGCGCTCGCCGGGCCGGGCGTTCAGCAGGCGGAGGACGCCGGGGGTGATGGTGTTCTCGTAGTGGTCGGAGCGGTGCCCGGAGAGGTAGCGGTCGTACCACTCGGCGACCTCGTCCCAGCCGCTCCCGCCGTCCCGTCCTCCGGGGCCATCGGTCGTTTCGAGGGCGGGGGCCGGGGGCTCGGGCGTGGCGCGGGCCGGGGGCGTGGCGCCGACGAGGGTCCAGAAGTCGGCCGGGGCGGAGTGGCGGACGCGGACGGTCTCGCCGGTGGTGGGGTGGGTGAAGCTGACCTCGTCGGCGTGGAGGGCGACGCGGGCGAGCGGGTCGTCGGAGGCGTTGTACGCGCGGTCGCCGAGGACGGGGTGCCCGCGCTCGGCGAGGTGGGCGCGGACCTGGTGGCGGTGGTCGGTGCGGGCGCGGATGCGCAGGAGGGTGCGCGCCGGGAGCGCGGCGGGCTCGGCCTCACCCCGACCCGCGTCACCCTGAATCGCCCCACCCTGAATCGCCCCACCTGCACCACCTGCCTCGTCCACCTCGTCCGCGGCGGTCGCCTCGGGTGTTTCGGGGGCGGGGCCGGCGGCGTCTTCCGCGGCCGTGGGTGCTTCGGGGGTGGGGGTGGGGGTTTCGTGCTCGACGCGGTAGTGGGTGACGGCGAGGCGGACGGGGGCGTCGAGTTCGATGTCGGCGTCCGGGGGCGGAGCGCTGGTCATCGCGTCGGGCGGGAGGCTCTCGACGGTGCCGCGCTTGGAGGTGCGGATGTGGGTCTGGATGGTGCTCTCGCGGGCCTCGGCGGGGAAGGTGCCCTGGACGACGGCCATGTAGAGGCGGTGCGCCTGGCGCTGGCGGAAGGCGTCGCGGAGCTTGCCGGCGGTCTCGCGGTCGCGGGCGAGGACGACGAGGCAGGAGGCCTCGCGGTCGAGGGAGTGGCAGAGCCAGAGCTGGGGGGGATGGCGCGGGTCGAGTTCCCGGGCGATGAGGGATTCGAGCTGGCGGGCCTTCTTGTTGGGCCCGAGTTCGGCCGTGACGCCGGAGGGCTTGTGGACGACGAGGACGTGCTCGTCCTGGTGGACGATGAGGGCGGGCCCGCGGGTGGGGCGGCTGGTTTCGGGGGTTTCGCGGCGGTCGGCGTGCCGGGGGCGGTGGCCGCCGAAGTGGGGGCGGGGTCCGCCCGGGCCCTGGCGCGGGCCGCGTGCCGGACCGAAGGCAGACGGATCGATATCGGCGAAACGACCCGCGCGGAGCTGGACTCGGAAGAGATCCTGCCCGTGACGCTGATCGAATTCAGCGACCAGGCGCCGCGCCGCCTGATCGAACAACT
>CAYMFP010000340.1:0-3438 GCA_964389385.1 uncultured Phycisphaeraceae bacterium
TGCGGGCCGCGGAGGGCGAGGGGGAGCCCGAGCCCCCTCCCGCGTCCCCAACGCCCCAGCGTGCCGCAGAGCGGCCGCGTCGGGCTCCGGCGGGGGCGGAGGTGGATATCGCCGAGCGGGAGCGGCGGTGCCGGCTCTACCTCGCCAAGTGCCCGGACTCGATCGAGGGGCAGGGGGGCGACGGCGCCCTCTTCCGCGCCGCGGCCGAATGCGTCCGGTTCGATCTGGACGATCGGGCCGCGATGGCGGTGCTCCGGTGGTACAACGCGGAGAAGGCGTCGCCCGCGTGGCCCGAGCGGCGGCTCGGCTACAAGCTGGCGGAGGCGTGTCGGGTGGTGGCCGGCGAGCGGGGATCCCGGCTCGGAGGCGGGGACATTCCGCGGCCCCCGCGGAACCCCGAGCCGGCGCCCGAGGATGAGGCAGGATGGCTCCCGCCCGTGCCCCTGCTCTCCTCCGGCACGGCCCCCGAGTTCCCGATCCTCGAAGCCTTCCCGCCGAGCTTGGACGCGATGCGCGACTTCGCCGTCGCCGTCGCCGACTCCGCCCAAGTCGCGGTGGACCTGCCGGCGATGCTGGCCCTCCCGGTGGTGGCGGCGGCGATCGGCCAGAAGGCCGAACTGCGGCTCACGCCGGATTGGCGGGAGCCGCCCCCGATCTGGACGCTCTGCCTGTTGGAGCCGGCGAACCGGAAGTCGGGCGTCTTCCGCGAACTGCTCCGGCCCGTGACGGAGTGGGAACGCGATGAGGGCGAACGACTCCGGCCGCTCATCGCGCAGCAGGCGGAGGAGCGGCGGATCGCGGACAAGCGGCTGGGGAACCTGCGGGAGCGTGCGGCGAAGGCGGACGGGGAGGAGGCGATCCGGCTGCAAGCGGAGGCGGTGGAACTCGCCGAGCAGCTCGACGCCGGCGATCCGATCGTCGCGCCCCGGCTCTTCACGACGGAGGCGACGGCGGAGGCGTTGGTCGGGCTGATGGCCGAGCAACGCGGGCGGTTCCTGCTCGCCGCGGCGGAGGCCGATGCCTTCGATACGCTGCTCGGGCGGTACTCCAAGGGCGTGCCGAACTTCGCCCCGCTGCTCGCCGGGCACGCCGGCGACACCCTGCGCAGCGACCGGCGCGGGCGGGGGAGCGACTTCATCGAACGCCCGACGCTCTCCCTGGCGATGACGGTGCAACCCGAGGCCGTGATCGACCTGTGGGGGCACCGGCAGGCGCGGGGCCGCGGGCTGATCGCCCGGTTCCTCCCGTGCATGCCGCCGAGCAAGATCGGCCGGCGCGTCATCCGCCCGGAGCCGATCCCCGACGACCTCCGGGCGTGGTGGGGTCGATGCGTCCGACATCTGCTCGATCTGCCGATCCCGGATGAACCGTGCTACGTCGGGCTCCACCCGGAGGCCGATCGGCTCTTCGAAGCGTTCCAGACCGACGTGGAGCGGATGCTCGGTCCGGATGGGTCGCTCGGGGACCGGCAGGCGTGGGGCGGGAAGCTCTGCGGGGCGGTCGCCCGGATCGCCCTGGCGATCCACGCCCTCGAAGCGTGGGCGGCGCCGTGTCGCGTGCCGACGACGGGGGAGCGGGTGAGCCCCGGGGCGATGGAGGCCGCGCTCGCTTGGGCTCCGTACCTGATCGAGAGCGAGCGGCGGGTCGCCGCGATGGTGGGGATCGACCCCGACGCGAAGCTCGCCCTGCGGCTGCTCCGGTGGCTCGCCTCGACCGGGCTCGCCGAGTTCACCCGGCGCGACGCGTTCACCCGAGCGCGTGGGGCCGACGCGAAGACGGTGGAAGCGATCGACGCCCCCCTCGCCCTGCTCGCCGCGCACGGGTACGTGCGGACCATCGACGCCGAGAAGCCCCGCGGGCGGGGGAGGCCCCCCAGCGACCGTTTCGAGGTGAACCCGGTTTGGGACCGGGCCGTGCCCGAAGCCTGATTTGTGTGATTTGTGCGCGTGGCCCCGGGCTCTTCGGCCCCGGGGCCGATCCGAAGATTCTGCTTGCGGTGGCGCAAGCACTCCGATAGGATGGAAGCGATGAAGATGAGCGATCAGATCCGCCGGGCGATCGAGGAGAGCGGGCTCTCCCGCTACCGGATCGCCAAGGCGACGGGCGTCGATGAGGGGATCCTCTCCCGCTTCATGCACGGGAGTTCGATGCGGACCGACACCCTCGACAGGATCGCCGAGTGCCTGGGGCTGGTGCTGCGGGTGGACCCGAAGGCCCGCCGGGCGAGGGGGAGTAACTGATGGCGAGCGTCACGAAGCTCGGCGGCGGACGGAACCCCCTCCGGGCTGTGGACTTCAAACACCCCGACGGGCGGATGCGCCGGATCCGGCTCGGGCGGGCGACCGCCGAGCAGGCCGGCGAGTGGAAGCGGCACGTGGAGCATCTGGTGGCGTGCATCGCCAACGCCTGCTCCCCGGACGCGAAGACGGTGGGATGGCTCGGATCGCTCCCGGATGACCGATACGCCAAGCTCGCCAAGGCCGAACTGGTGGAGCCGCGGGAGCCCGAGCCCGAGACGCTGCGCCCGAAGCTCTCCGAACTGGCGGAGCGGTTCTACCGGGTGGGCTCGAAGCGGTCCGGCAAGCCGAAGCGGGCGGCGACGCTGAAGGAGTATCGGGCGACCGTCAAGGCGTTCACGGAGTACGCCGGCGACCTGCGCGTCGATGAGATCACGCCCGACCACGCCTTCGGCTTCCGGGAGTGGCTCGGCGACCGGGAGGCCCGGGGCTGGAAGATGACGGAGGCAAGCCTCCGCAAGCACGCCCGGGGGATGAAGGCGATCCTGAACCACGCCCGGGACCGCGAACTTATCGACCGCAACCCGTTCGAGAAGCTCGCCGTCGCGCCCATCGCCGCGGCCAGAGATGTCTACGTGACGCCCGAGCAGGCCGACCGGGTGATCGAGAAGCTCCCCACGGCCGAGTGGCGGCTCCTCTTCGGGCTCGCCCGCTACGCCGGGCTCCGCATCCCGTCCGAGGTGGAGGGCCTGACCTGGGACAAGATCGACCGGGAGAAGGGGCGGATGAGCGTCTACGCCCCGAAGACCGACCGCATGCGCCTTGTGCCGATCGTCCCCGAACTCGCCAAGCTCATCGAAGACGCCTGGGACGCGTGCCCCGAGGGTGAGAGCCGGGTGATCCGGATTCCCGCCCGCGACATGCGGGAGACGGTGCGGGCGGCGATCGGGCGGGCGGGGCTGACGCCTTGGCCCCGGACGTTCCAGACCCTCCGCTCATCCTGCGAGACATGGCTCGCACGCCAGTTCCCCCAGCATGCGGTGAGCGAGTGGATCGGGCACTCGATCACGGTGTCGGCACGCACCGAGGCCGGCCTGCTCTTGGCGGCGTAATAGGTCGAGGGTGCGATCTCCGCGCTGGTTTCCCGCAGTGCGTCGCAGATCGGCTGGACACCATGCTCGTCCTTATGACGGTCGATGAA
>CAYMFP010000341.1:0-3434 GCA_964389385.1 uncultured Phycisphaeraceae bacterium
AGGACGGCGAGGACTGCGCCGGCACGAAGAAGCACTGGCACTGCTTCCACGTCGTGGCCCAACGCCCGCACGAACGGGCCTGAAGCCGCGTCCGCCCCGAGGGCCCCGTGCGCCTCCGCGCCCGGGATTTGCCCGCCCAGCACCGGTCGCCCGCCACCGGGAGCGGCGCCGCCAGTAGACTCCCGCCGATGCCCCTGTCCGCTCTGATGTTCGTCAACCGGGCGAAGCCCGAGGCCGCCGAGGGCACGCGCTTCGTCCGCGGCCTCATCGAGCGGCACGGCTCCGTCCGCGCCGTCCTCGACGTCGCCGACGAGGACGCCGACCTCCCCTCCGCCTCCGAGGTCGACGCCGTCGTCGTCCTCGGGGGCGACGGCACGCTCCTCAGCGCCGTCCGCCGCTGCCGGCACCTCGACCGCCCCTTCCTCGGCGTCAACTTCGGGCGCGTCGGCTTCATCGCCGAGTTCGAGCCCGCCTCCCTCGAGCGGCAGGCGGAGGCCATCTTCGCCCGCGGCGCGTTCCGCACGAACGCGATCCACACGATCCGCGGCCGCGTCTTCGGCGAGGGCGCCTCCGAGCCCCGCCTCGAGGAGACCGCGCTCAACGACTTCGTCGTCACCGCCGGGCCGCCGTACCGCATGATCACCATCGGCGTGGAGATCGACGGCAACGAGGGGCCGGAGGTCGCCGGCGACGGCATGATCGTCGCCACGCCCCTCGGCAGCACCGCGTACAACGTCTCGGCCGGCGGGCCCATCGTCGCCCCGGGCGTCAACGCCAACGTCGTCACCCCCATCGCCGCCCACTCCCTGAGCTTCCGCCCCATCGTCGTTCACGGCGACCAGGAGGTCCGCCTCCGCCTCGCCAACGCCAACGAGCAGAACGGACTCGGCACCACCCTCGTCGTCGACGGCCGCGTCCAGCACCAGCTCTTCGCCGGCGACACCGTCGTCCTCCGGACCGGGGAGGCCGGCATCCGCTTCATCGTCGACCCCACGACGAACTACTGGCACACCCTCATGCAGAAGATGCGCTGGGCCGCCCGGCCCCGCGGCAAGTAACCCCCCCTCCGCAGGCACGACGCCCGCGCCGCGCACGGGGGCGGAGCTGCGGCGCATCAAGAGCGACGCCGCCGCGACACTCGCCGAGCACTGCGCCTCTCCCGCTTCGCCACCCGCCGAGCCGCACGCCCGGCCCTACGCGAGCCGGCTCGACCGCGAAGGGGCCTCGTCCGGGGCCCGCGGCAGCTCGTCCCGCGCCGCGTCCGGCCGCTCGCCCTCGTGCCGCTCCGCTCCGGAACCCGGCTCCCCCTCCTCTTCCTCCTGCGCTGCGTCCTCGTTCTCCAACGCCGCCGCGAAGCTCGGCATCAGCAGCTCGTCGGGGTTCACCAGCGAGATGATCGTGTCGCCGGGGTTCGGGGACGGCTTCCGCCCGGAGGCGATCATGTGGACGTTCTTGTTCGCCGTCACCACGAACAGGATGATCGTCCCCGGGCCGTACAGCCGCTGGTAGTCGGCGAACGTGAACTCGGGCGTCAGCGTCGTCGCCTTCACCACCCACCCGCTCTCGAACTTCTCCTCGAAGAGCGTGTAGTTCGCGTCCTCGCTGAACAGGTGCCGCCCGTGGTGGCTCGTCGCCCGCTTCTCGGTCCGCTGCCGCGCCGGCGGAGACGCGAGGGGCTTCTCCATCGCGCCGACCGCCTTGTTCGGACTCACCCGCGCCGGCCGAACGATCACGCGGCTCGGCAGGACGTACAGCTGCGCCGAATCGAAGTAGCGCTCCAGGCGCTGGATCGCCAGCGCGTTCACCTCGTCGTTCGGCGTCAGCGCGAGCGCCCGCCCGATCCCCCGCAGGTCGAGCTCCTCGATCACGCCCCCGTCGAGGATGTTCCCGTAGTGCGCCTCCAGCCCGTCCATCCGCGCCGCACGCACGTTCGCCCGGTTGGTGTCCAGCAGCAGCACCCGCACCCCGCGCGACACGAGGGCCCGCGCCATCTGCCGCGCCCAGCGCGACGCCCCCAGGATCAGCAGCCCCTGCGGGTTCTGGTCCGAGATGCCCAGCCGCCGCCCGACCCACGGCGCCGTCAGCCCGTAGAACGTCACCGTCCCCACGATCACCGCGAACGTGTACGGCGTGATCAGGCCCGCCCCCTCCACCCCCGCGTTCTCCAGCGCCAGCGCGAAGATCGAGGAGCCCGCCGCCGCCACGATGCCCCGCGGCGCCATCCACGCCAGGAACACCTTCTCGCGCCAGCTCAGGCCCGACCCGATCGTCGACAGGAACACCCCGAGCGGCCGCGCCACCAGGATCAGCACCGCCAGGAACGCGCTCACCGCCCACGGGTTCAACGCCCGCAGCGACGCCAGCTCGAGCCGCGCCGCGAGCACGATGAACAGCACCGACAGCAGCAGGACCCGCAGGTTCTCCTTGAACTCCAGGATGTGCAGGACGTCCGCCTGCTTCTGGTTCGCCAGCACCACCCCCATCACCACCGTCGCCAGCAGCCCCGACTCCGCCTGCACGAAGTTCGAGACCGCGAACGTCGCCACCACCAGCATCAGGCTGAACGCGTTCTGCAGAAAGTCCGGGATCAGGAACCGCCGCAGGAGCACGATCAGGAGCCCCGCGCCCGCCACGCCCAGGCCGCCCCCCACCACGACCGTCGTCGCCACCGCCTCCCCGATCCGCCGCGCCGCCGCCCCCAGGACGTCCGGCGCCGCCCCCGTCGCCGGCATGAGGATCAGGATCGCCTCGAACGCCAGCACCGCCATCAGCACCCCGATCGGGTCGATGACGATGCCTTCCCACTTCAGGATCGGGCCCGTCGAGCCGGCCGGGCGTATGTGCCCCAGCATCGGGCCGATCACCGTCGGCCCCGTCACGATCAGGATCGCCCCCAGCAGCACCGCCAGCGCCGGAGGCAGCCCGAGGATGAAGCGGGCCGCCAGCCCCGCGACCACCCAGGTCACGAGCGCCCCCACCGTCACCAGCAGCGTCACCACCCTCCGCGCCCCCGCGATCTCCCGCAGCGTGAGCGTCAGCCCCCCCTCGTACAGGATCAGCCCCACCGACAAGCCCACCAGCGGGAGCAGCAGGTCCTGGAAGATCGCGTCCGGGTGGATCGCCCAGGGCGTCTCGGGCCCGAACACCAGCCGTGCGACCGGGCCCGTCACGAACCCCGTCGCCAGCAGCAGCAGGATCGACGGCACCCGGAACCGCCACGCGACCCACTGCGCGCCGATCCCCAGCACGAGGATCGCCGCCAACGCGACCCCCACCTGCGCACTGCCCCCCGCCGCGAGCGTGAGGCCGCTGGAGAAATCACTGATGCTCGGCAAGGTGCTCCGCTCCACGAGAACACGGCGGACGACCCGTCGCCCCGCCGCCGCCCACGGTAGCACCGGCTCCCCCCGCCGCCCCCGCCCACGCCCCACAAG
>CAYMFP010000342.1:0-3430 GCA_964389385.1 uncultured Phycisphaeraceae bacterium
GGGGGGGCGCGCCCCGGGGGGGGGGGGGGGGGGGGGGGGGGGGGGGGGGGGGGGGCGGCGGGGGGGGGCGGGGGTCGCCGGGGCGGGGACGGCGGGCGCGATCGCGGGGGCGGGGCTGACCGCGGTGCTCGTCGAGGAGACCGGGACGGGGTGGCTCGTGCTGCTGGCGGGGGCGATGCTGCTCGGCGCGGGGGCGCTGCTCCGCCCCGGGGCAGGGGAAGCCGGAAGCGCGGACGGTCGACGCCGGCCGGGGTTCTGCTGGACGACGCTTTCGGGCGGGGCGTGGAGCGTCGCGCGGTCGCCGCTGCTGCTCGGGATCGCCGCGTTCGTGCTGCTGTACGCGGTCACGGGGACGCTGGTGTACCTGGAGCAGGCGCGCATCGTCGCCGCGGCCGTGGAGGCCCGCACGGCCCGGGCGGAGCTGTTCGCGCGCATCGACCTGGCCGGCAACGCGCTGGCGCTGCTGGCGCAGCTCGTGCTGACGGACCGCCTGCTGCGCCGCCTGCCTGCGGGCGCAGCGCTCGCCTTCCCCGGCGCGGTGCTCGGAATCGGGGTCGTTGCGCTCGCGGCGGCGCCGACGGTCGGCGTGCTCGCCGGCGTGCAGGTGCTGCGCCGCGCGGTCAACTACGCCGTGCTCCGCCCGGCGCGGGAGGGCCTCTTCGCCGCCCCGGACATCGAGGGGGAGGACCGCTACGCGGCGAAGGGCCTGATCGACACGCTGGTGTACCGGGCCGGGGACGCCGTGGGCGCCGGGCTGGACGCGGCGGCCGCCGGAATCGGCAGCGCGGCGGGAGCGGGCTTCGCGCTCGCCGCCCTCCCCCTCGCCGCAACCTGGTCGCTGCTCGGGCTGTACCTTGGACGCCGCGCCGGCGGATGCCCGGACGGCAGGCACGTTCACGAGCCGGGCGTCCGCCCGGCGGACCGGCCCGCGGCGTGCGAAACGCCCGGGGCCGCTGGAGCACGCTCGATATGAAGACCGCCCACCACGCGCCGGCGATGGCGACCGTTCCGCACGCCGGCGGACCGCGCACCCGGCGTCGCTTCCTCATGGCGACCGCCGCCCTCGCCGCGGCGCTGACGCTCAACGCCGCGGCGGGTCGGCCCGCGGCGACGGGAGACGCGGACATGCCCGAGAACGACCGGAAGAAGTCCGTCCTCTTCCTGGGCGGCACGGGGTGGCTCGGGCCCGAGGTCGTGCGCCGCCTGGTCGACGCCGGGCACGAGGTCACGCTCTTCAACCGCGGGCGGCGGACGGACGACCTCTTCCCGGACCTCGAGTTCATCGAGGGCAACCGGATCCGCGGCGAGGAGCCGGGCCCGGGGCTGGCCAACCTCGAGTCGGCGGTGCGGGACGGGCGGCGGTGGGACTGGGTGATCGACACCGCGAGCGTCCACACGTGGACCGAGGACACGGTCGCGCTGCTCAAGGACGCGGCCGACCACTACATGGTCATCTCGAGCATCTCCGTCTACGACTCGGAGGCGACGCCGGGGGCCGTCGAGTCCGCCCCGGTGCACACGATGCCCGACGACGTGGCGGAGCGGATCACGCGCCTGCCGTACGACATGCAGTACTACGGCGCGGTGAAGGCGCGGATGGAGGAGGCCGCACGCCGCGGCTTCGGCGACGGCGCCCTGATCATCCGCCCCGGGCTCATCGTGGGCCCCGGGGACATGACCGGGCGGTTCACGTACTGGCCCGCCCGCCTCGCCGAGGGCGGACAGGTGCTGGCGCCCGGGGACGGGCAGGACCACGTGCAGGTGATCGACGTGCGCGACCTGGCCGACTGGATGGCGCACTGCGTCGAGCACGACGTCGGCGGGACGTACAACGCGGTCTGCGACCCGGTCGAGATGGACGAGTTCCTGCGCGACATCAAGAAGGGCACGGGGAGCGACGCCGAACTCGTCTGGATCCCGTCGGAAGTGCTCGCGATGCGCGGCGTGCACGCGTGGGCGGAGCTGCCCGCGTGGGTGCCGAACGAGGGGCCGTACGCCGGCTTCGGGCAGCGGAGCAACGACGCGGCCGAACGCGCCGGGCTGCGGATCCGCCCGCTGGAGGAGACCGCCCGCGACACGCTGGCGTGGTACCGCTCGCTGGACGATCAGCGGCGAGCGGCCGCCCGCGGCGGGCTCGACCCGGAGAAGGAGCAGGACGTCGTCCGCGCCTGGACGCGCAGCCGCGACGCGGGCTGAGCCCGCCCGCGAATCCCGCGCCGCTCGCCGCCCCGCCGGCGACCGGCGCCTTCGATCGCGATCAGCGCCGCAGGCGCTGCATCATCTCCCGGAAGAGCACCGCGTCGCCCTGGGTCACCTCGCCGTCGCCGTCGAGGTCCGCCCGCGGGTGCCGCGCCCGGAAGAGTTCGGCGAACGCCGCGCCCTCCGACGGCGAGACGACGCCGTCCCCGTCCGCGTCGTAGAGATCGACGAACGCCGTCTCCCGCCGCTCGCGGGCCCGGTCCCGCTGCAGGGCCGCCTGCTCGTCGATGTTGAGCTGCCCGTCGCCGTCGGCGTCGTACAGCGCCAGGACCTCCTCCTGGCGGCTCAGCCAGCGGTCGCGCCGCTCGTCGCGGGTCTCCTGCCAGGCGGCCCGCCGCTCCTCGCGGCTCAGCTCGCCGTCCCCGTCCGCGTCGTAGGCGGCGAGCATCTCCGCCTCGCGCTCGGCCCGGCGGCGCTCGCGGTCGGCCGCGGCCGCGGCGAGTTCGGCCTCGGAGAGCTTCCCGTCGAGGTCCGCGTCGTACTGGATGAGCATCTCCCGCTCGCGCCGCGCCCGCTGGGCCTCGCGCCCCATCTCGCGGAAGTGCTCCCGCGCGGCCCGGCGTTCCTCCTCGCTCAGCACGCCGTCGCCGTCGGCGTCGAAGTGGGCGAGCATCTGCGCCTCGAACGCGGCCCGGCGTTCCTCCGGGCTGATGATCCCGTCCCCGTTCGTATCGAACGCCGGCGCCAGTTCCTGCCACCGGGCCATCAGATCCTGCCACCCCGCGGGGGTGGACATCGCCCGGCGGACGGCGTCCATGTCGATCGTGGGCGTCCGCGGCGCCTGGGCGGCCGCCACGGCCGGGGCCGGAGCCCGGGGAGCCGACCGACCGGCGCCCCCGCCGGGCAGAGCCTCGGGGGCGGCCGTCGCCGTCCCGCCCGTCGGCTCCGCCTCCGCCGCGTCCCCGGAGCAGCCGGCGGCCGCCAGCGTTCCGGCGACGGCCAGCAGCCACAGCAGCGGGCGACTCTCGACGGCGAGGGCTCGGGTTCGCATCGGCGGGCTCCTGTGCAATGGCGTGCCGCGGAGGGTGCAGCGCGGCCTCGGACGGAAGGCCGCCACCGGGACCGGCGCGTACCTTCCTCCGGCGGATCCAACGGCCCCCGCAACGGATGATTGCACCCGCTCCGCCCCGGGCCCGCCGGCTCGCCCCCCCCACCCCCGCGCCCCCACTGC
>CAYMFP010000343.1:0-3426 GCA_964389385.1 uncultured Phycisphaeraceae bacterium
AGGCGGTCGTCCTTGGGGATGTTGTGGGCGGGGGCGGTGTTGAGCTGGACGAGTTGGGGAGGCACCGGGGACCGGGCACCGGGCACCGGGTCGGAGGAGGCTTGGATGCGGCGGGCTTCGTCGGCGTCGACGTAGTCGGAGTGGCAGGAGGGCTTGGCGGGGGTGGGGGTGGTGGGGCTTGGGGACGTTTCGGCGGATCCCGTCGCTGACGCTCCGGGTTCGTGGCGCCCGGGCTGGTGGCGGCCGGGGGCCTTCTTGGTGGCGAGCTTGTGGATCTCCTCGGGCTTGAGGTAGCCGCGCTGGGCGAGGATGGCCTGCTGCTCGGGGGTGAGGGCGGCGGAGCGCTTGGAGAGGCCGGGGCGGGCGCCGTCGCGGCCGCCCATGCGTTCGAAGCCTTCGGCCTTGCCCGAGGCGAAGTCCTGGATCTCCTTGGAGATGCGGACGGAGCACCAGTCGTGCCCGCACATGGCGCAGAAGTCGGTGTCGACGTCGAGGTCCTCGTCGTGGTAGGCGCGGGCGGTGTCGGCGTCGAAGGCGAGTTCGAAGTGCCTGTCCCAGTTGAGGGCGGCGCGGGCGCGGGTGAGGTTGTCGTCCCAGTCGCGCGTGCCCGGGATGCCGAGGGCGACGTCGGCGGCGTGCGCGGCGATCTTGTAGGCGATGCAGCCCTCCTTGACGTCGCCCTTCTTCGGCAGGCCGACGTGCTCCTTGGGCGTGACGTAGCAGAGCATGGAGGCGCCGTGGTAGGCGGCGGCCGTGGCGCCGATGCAGCTCGTGATGTGGTCGTAGCCGGGGAAGACGTCGGTGACGAGGGGGCCGAGGACGTAGAAGGGGGCGCCGTGGCAGAGGCGGCGCTGGAGTTTGGCGTTGAACTCGATCTGGTCGAAGGGGACGTGGCCGGGGCCCTCGACCATGACCTGGACGCCGTGGCGCCAGGCGCGTTCGGTGAGTTCGCCGATGGTGGCGAGTTCGGCGAGCTGGGCGGCGTCGGTGGCGTCGGCGAGGCCGCCGGGGCGCAGGCCGTCGCCGATGGAGAAGGAGACGTCGTAGCGGCGCATGAGGCGGCAGATGTCGTCCCACATCTCGTACATCAGGTTCTCGCGGTTGTGGACGAGCATCCACTTGGCGAGCAGGGAGCCGCCTCGGGAGACGATGCCGATGAGGCGGTTCTTGACGAGCTTGAGGTGGGCGAGGCGGACGCCGGCGTGGATGGTGAAGTAGTCGACGCCCTGGCGGGCCTGGTGCTCGAGGGTCTCGAGGACGACCTGCTCGTCGAGGTCCTCGAGCCGGCGTCCGATGATCATGGAGTAGATGGGGACGGTGCCGATGGGGACGGTGCTGCTGCGGATGATCGCTTCGCGGCAGGCGTCGAGGTCTCCGCCGGTCGAGAGGTCCATGACGGTGTCGGCGCCCCACCGCTCGGCCCAGCGGAGCTTCTCGAGTTCCTCGTCGGTGCCGCTGGAGACGGGGCTGGCGCCCATGTTGGCGTTGACCTTGGTCCTGCTCGCGCGGCCGATGGCCATGGGGTCGAGGTTGTGGGTGAGGTGGACCTTGTTGGCCGGGATGATCATGCGGCCGGCGGCGACCTCGTCGCGGATCTGCGCGGGGGTGAGGTGGGGCTCGCGCTCGGCGACGCGGCGCATCTCGTCGGTGATGAGGCCGAGGCGGGCGTGCTCGAGCTGGGTGACGGGCTCGAAGGAGGCGGGGTAGGTGACCATGCGGGTCACGCCGCGGCTGTCGGTGAAGATCACCTGCTTCACGTCGGGGAGGCGGGAGTAGGTCTGCACGAGGCGGTCGACGGGGGTCTCGGGCTCGAAGGTGGCGTGGGTCCATCCATCCGGGAGGAAGTCCCAGGCGGTCTTGGCGCTGGGGGCGGGCATGCCGGGGGTGTCGGGGCTGGCGAAGGCGCGCGGGCCGCCGACGTCCGGGGCGAGGGCGAAGGAGCCCGGGGTGGTGGTGGGATGGGCCTGCGAGGCAGGAACCGGGAGCCGGGAACCGGCGGCCGGGTCGGAGGCGAGGCGGGCGTGGAGGGCGCGGGCCTGGCCGGGGTCGTGGGCGCCGTGCGTGGGGAGGGGAAAGTCGGGGAGGTTCGGGGCGGCGGGGCCGGTGCGGGAGGGGAGCGGAGCGATGGAGAGAGAAGCAGAAGAGGAGAAGCCCCCTCCGCCGCCGTGAACGGCGGCACCTCCCCCGCTGGGAGCGGGGGAGGGGGCTGCATCCATGGCCGTCGCAACGTTCTGTGTGGTGAGGCGGGCGGCCTTGGCGGCGGGGCTGGCGCCGGTGAGGTGGGCGGGGGTGTGCCTGGGGTAGGTGGACTGGAGGCGGCGGAAAAGGGCCTGGGCGTCGGCGGGAGCGGGCTGGCCGGCGGGGAAGGCGGTGGTGGTGGGGTCGGTGGTGGTCACGGCGGGCCTCCGTCGGCGGGGATCGGCCGGCGGAGGGGAAGCGTCCGTGGGGGAGCCTGCGATGCGCAGAGCCGCCGGTCTCCCACTCCGGAGACCGGCGCCACCAGGAACTGTCCACGATCCCTCCGCCGGTACGAGCCGGATCAGGTTCGGCGGGTGCTTCTCAGCCCGTCTCCGGAGGGAGGGGGCGCCCCGTGTGGACGGGGGAGAATAGGGCCGTCCGGCGTCGGGCGCCGGGCGAGTGTCCGCCGCGTCGAGGTCTACTCGATGGCGGCGGCGTAGCAGACGAAGCCGGTGGTCGGATCGGCCCAGAACAAGCTCTGCCCGCCGCGTCCGTCGTCGGCGAGATAGAAGGAGACGGCCGAGGGCGTGAGGTGGGCGGGGGACGAGCCGTCGTAGAGAGCGGCGAGAACGCTCTGCTCGCTGATCCAGGGCGTCTGCGGCGCGGGTACCGCGTGCGGACGCAGACGCTGGATCTCATCTTGAGCGTGCTGGGGCGTGTCCCGGTAGGCGAGGATCAATTCGGCGCTCGCCTGGAGGAACCCATCGCGGGCGTGGAACCGCAGGTCGGAAGCGGTGAGAGGGATGAGCGCGGGGAAGGCGGAGACGAGGTCGGGGACGCTGCTTCTCCACAAGGCGTGCTTGGCGGGGTAGTCGCTCGGTGTCGCGGTCTGGGCGTCGGCGCGGCGGAACCCTTCGGAGATCAGGAGGCGGCAGCCGCCGTGGAGGAGCAGCAGGCACGCGACGATGGCGAGGGGCCAGCGCACGAGCAGGAGCAGGTTCGAGAGGGGGGCTTGGAGCGGAGGGAATCCCATCCGCTGCAGATTACCAGGCCGCCCCCGGGCGATGCAGCCCCGGCGGCCGGCACGGTGCATCTCGAGGTGGCGGTCCCCGATCGTATTTTCAATCGGTTCTGAAAGTCGTATACTCTCACATGGGCCAGCTCCACATCGTCACCGGCGCTCTCGGGTACTCCGGACGGGCCGTCGCCGAACGCCTTCTCGCTCGCGGCGAGCGGGTGCGGACGCTC
>CAYMFP010000344.1:0-3420 GCA_964389385.1 uncultured Phycisphaeraceae bacterium
GGGTGGGGGTGGGGGAGGGCGGGGCGGCGTGCCCGCCGATGGAACTGCCGAAACGGGTGAGGTCGCTGGTGTTGACGGCCTCGGGCGGCCCGTTCCGTCGGGCCAGCCGGGCCGAGATCGAGCACGCGACGCCGGAGCAGGCGCTGGCGCACCCGACGTGGTCGATGGGCTCGAAGGTGACGATCGATTCGGCGAGCCTGACGAACAAGGCGCTGGAGGTGATCGAGGCACACTGGCTGTTCGGCGCGGGTCCGGAGCGTCTGGAGGTGGTGGTGCACCCGCAGTCGATCGTGCACTCGCTGGTGCGGTTCGTGGACGGGAACCTGATCGCCCAGCTCGGGCGGAACGACATGCGGATCCCGATCCAGACGGCGCTGACGTTCCCGGGACGGGCGGAGGCGTGCGCGGAGCACCTGGACCTGACGCGGCTCGGGCGGCTGGAGTTCGAGGAGCCGGACCCGGAGCGGTTCCCGGCCCTCGATCTGGCGTGGGAGGTGATGGAGCGGGGCGGGACGGCCGGGGCGGTGTTCAACGCGGCGAACGAGTCGGCGGTGGAGGCGTTCCTGGCGGGGCGGATCCGTTTCGGGGGGATCTATCCGCTCGTGCAGGGGGCGACCGAGGCGCTGTCGGTCGGGGAGATGGGGTCGCTCGAGGCGTGCCTGGCGGCGGACGCGGCCGCGCGGCGGTGGGTGGAGGAGCGGGTGGCGGACTGAGGGGCGGGGCGGGCGGTGGCGGCGATGACTATGCCTGCCGGCGCACGGAAGCTAGCGAACGGGTTGACTATGGAGCGCGGATCGGCGTTCGAAACCGCCGGCGCCATTGTCTATGCTCCGGTCCCCCAAGATCCTCGCCCGGCGAAGGAACGCCGGCGCCAACCTCATCAACAGGACCGCTCCCCATGGCCGAGAACACCCTGTCCAAGAAGCAGATCGCCGAAGCGCTCGACCGCCTCTCGACGAGCGAGATCCAGGAGCTGCTGGAGTCGCGCAAGCAGAAGAAGATCGAGGCGCTGCTCAAGGAGCGCGAGGAGCTGCAGCAGCGGATGGGGGAGAACACGCGGGAGCTGCAGGCGCTGGGGTACTCGGTGATCGGGCTGCGGGGCAACGGGGTCCGGCCGGGCGCTCGGGCCGCCCGTCCGGCGAAGGGGACCGATGGGGGGGCGCGCGGGCGCATGCCGGCCGATGACTACGAGCAGCACGTGATCGCGTGCCTGCGGCGATCGGACGACGCGGAGGCGTCGGTGAGCGACATCCGCGAGTACGTGCAGGAGCGGGGCGGGAGCCCGAACACGCTGCAGCAGGCGATCCTGCCGAACCTCGTGAAGGCGGGGAAGATCGAGAGCCCGCGGCGCGGAGTGTATCGCCTGCCACGCGAGTGACGACGATCGGAGCAGCCGCGGAGATCACGGAGGGGAGATGGGGTTGGATGCGGCAGACGGGGTGCGCCGTCGGCGGCTCCGAGCTTGCTGATTTCCTCCGTGGGCTCCGTGGTTGCTCTTGAGTTCAGGGGCCGAACGGGTCGGTGGCGGGGTTGTCGGAGGATTTCTTGCGGAAGGTGCGGGCGCGGCCGGAGACGGCGCGGGCGGAGCCGATGGCGGCGCGGCCGAACTTCTCGGCGATGCGGTCGGTCGCGGCGTCGAGGGCGCGGCGTTTCGAGTCGTCGTGCTCGCCGAAGAGGCCGAGCTGGGCCAGGGGCTCGCCGAGCTGGTGCACGCCGACGCCGATGAGGCGGACGGGGCGGAAGTTCTTCGCCCAGGCGCGGAAGAGGTCGCGCGCGGCGCTCTTGATCTCGGCCGTGGCGTCGGTGGGGGCGGGGAGGGTGTGGGCGCGGGTGATCGTCTCGAAGTCGCCGTAGCGGACCTTGATCTGCACGGTGCGGGCGAAGCGCCCGGCCTTGCGGAGGCGGCGGGCGACCTGCTCGGCCTGCCCGGCGATGACGCCGAGGACCTCCTCGGGGTCGGTGAGGTCCTCGCCGAAGGTCTGCTCCTGGCTGATGGACTTGGCCTCGCGGTCCGGGCGGACGGGGCGGTCGTCGATGCCGCGGGCGAGGCGCCAGCAGTGCTCGCCGAACTCGGTCCCGAAGCGGGCGACGAGGGCCTGGAGGGGCAGGGCGCGCAGGTCCGCGAACGTGCGCACGCCGAGGCGGTGGAAGCGGGCGACCCCGGCCGGACCGACGCCCCACATGCGTTCGATCGGCAGGGGGTCGAGGATCTCCTGCACGCGTCCGGGCTCGATGACGGTGAGCCCGTCGGGCTTGTCCATGTCGCTGGCGAGCTTGGCGAGAAACTTGTTGGGGGCCACGCCGACCGAGCCGGTGAGGCCGCGGGTCTCCTCGCGGATGCGCTCGCGGATGCGGCGGGCGATGGAGACGGGGTCGCCGAAGAGGGGGACGGAGCCGGTGACGTCGACGAAGGCCTCGTCGACGGAGAGGGGCTGCACGACAGGGCTGAAGTCGTGCAGGATGCGCATCACGGTGTCGCTGGCCTCGCGGATGGCGGCGCCGTCGGGGGAGACGACGACGGCGTGCGGGCAGAGACGCAGCGCCACGGCCATGGGCTGGGCGGAGCGGCAGCCGTAGGGGCGGGCCTCGTAGCTGGCGGTGGAGACGACGCCGCGCTTGCCGGCGCCGCCGGTGAGGACGGGTTTCCCGCGGAGGCCGGGGTTGTCGCGCTGGACGATGGCCGCGAAGAAGGCGTCCATGTCCACGTGGAGGATGGCGCGGGGGAGCGCGGTCACGGGGGATTGTTGGGAGGAGGAGCGCGGCTGGGGCGGGGAGGCTGGGGTGCCGGGTTGAAGGAACCGCTGCCGAACGGGGTGCTCGGCGTGCGGCCGTGGTCGGGGCCGGGCGGCGGACGGGCAGACCGCCCCATGCTCGGGACGGCCGGGCGTCCTCCGCCCGGTTCCGGAAGGGAGGGGCGGGCGGTCAGCCGCCGGAGGAGCGGCGCATGGCGAGGCGGGCGGGGGGATTGCGGGAGATGAAGACGACCTGGTCGGAGCCGGAGAACTCGACGCCGTACTCGCGGCGTTCGGAGTCGCCCTCGGCGGCGCCCTCGAGGACGAGCTGGTTGTTGCGGAAGGTGTACGCGCCCGTCCGGGCCATCACGACGTCTTCGCCGTTCTCGGTGTAGCTGGCCTTGCTGGTGTAGGTGCCGTCGGGGGCGAAGGTGACGGAGGCGAAGTTGAACTCGCCGGGGCGGGGGTTCTCGTTGACCCAGGAGCCGACGAGGCCGGTGGTGGCGGTGCGCTGGACGCCGCCGCCGCCCTGGCAGCCGGCGAGGGGGACGGAGGCGAGCGTGAGGACGAGGGCCAGGGTGAGCGGGCGGGTGCGCATGGTGTTCCTCGGGGTGAAGGTGGGGAAGCGTGCGTAGGCAGTAGAACGGGAGCGGCCGGGGCGGTCAAGGGGCGAGGCGTGCGGAGCGTC
>CAYMFP010000345.1:0-3403 GCA_964389385.1 uncultured Phycisphaeraceae bacterium
GGCAAGAAGCACCAGGTCCTCCTCGGCGCCACCGGCACCGGCAAGACCTTCACGATGGCCAACGTCATCGCCGAGGTCCAGAAGCCCACCCTCATCATCAGCCACAACAAGACCCTCGCCGCACAGCTCTACGAGGAACTCCGCGAGTTCCTCCCCCGCAACAGCGTCAACTACTTCGTCAGCTACTACGACTACTACCAGCCCGAGGCCTACATCCCCGGCCGCGACATCTACATCGAAAAAGACGCCGCCCGCAACGACGACCTCGACCAGCTCCGCCTCGCCGCGACCAGCAACCTCCTCTCCCGCCGCGACACCGTCGTCATCGCCTCCGTCTCCTGCATCTTCGGCCTCGGCTCGCCGGAGGCCTACGGCGAAAAGGTCCTCACCATCACCCGCGGCTCCCGCATGGACCGCCGCTCGTTCTTCCTCGCGCTGAACTCCATGCAGTACCAGCGCAACGACATCGACTTCAAGCGCGGCGCCTACCGCGCCCGCGGCGACGCCATCGAGGTCTGGCCCGCCTACGAGAAGTTCGCCGTCCGCGTCGAGCTCTTCGGCGACGAGATCGACCGCCTCGAACTCATCAACCCCCTCACCGGCGAGGTCCTCGCCGAAGAGAAGCAGTTCTTCCTCTTCCCCGCCGTCCACTACGTCATGCCGGAGGACACCCTCCAGGCCGCCCTCGACGGCATCCGCGCCGAACTCGACGCCCGCGTGACCGAACTCCGCGCCGCCGGCAAGCTCCTCGAGGCCCAGCGCCTCCTCGCCCGCACGAAGTACGACCTCGAGATGATCGAGGAGGTCGGCTTCTGCAACGGCATCGAGAACTACTCCCGCTTCATGGACGGCCGCGCCCCCGGCGAACGCCCCTTCACCCTCCTCGACTACTTCGACTACGCCCCCCCGTCGGGCGACGCGGAGGCGGGGCCCGCCGACCAGCTCGCCCTCCAGCAGGTCGCCCCCGCCCGACGCCGCCGCAACCAGGGCGACTGGCTCCTCATCATCGACGAGTCCCACGTCACCATCCCGCAGATCCAGGCCATGTTCAACGGCGACAAGGCCCGCAAGGACGTCCTCGTCGAGCACGGCTTCCGCCTCCCCTCCGCCCTCGACAACCGCCCCATCCGCTTCGAGGAGTTCGAGGCGATGGTCCCCCAGGCCATCTTCGTCTCCGCCACCCCCGGCAAGTACGAGCTCGAGAAGACCGGCGGCGAGATCGCCGAGCAGGTCATCCGCCCCACCGGCCTGCTCGACCCCGAGATCGAGGTCCGCCCCGCCCAGGGACAGGTCCAGGACCTCGTCGAGCAGTGCCGGCAGCGCGTCGAACGCGGCGACCGCGTCCTCGTCACCGCCCTCACCAAACGCCTCTGCGAGGACCTCACCAACTACCTCGCCAAGCAGGGCCTCAAGGTCCGCTACCTCCACTCCGAGATCGACACCCTCGAGCGCATCACCATCCTCACCGAACTCCGCCAGGGCGAATTCGACATCCTCGTCGGCGTCAACCTCCTCCGCGAGGGCCTCGACCTCCCCGAGGTCTCCCTCGTCTGCGTCCTCGACGCCGACAAGGAGGGCTACCTCCGCTCCGCCACCAGCCTCATCCAGACCATGGGCCGCGCCGCACGCAACGCCGGCGGCAAGGTCGTCCTCTACGCCGACCAGATGTCCGCGGCCATGAAGCAGGCGATCGAGGAGACCGAGCGCCGCCGCGCCAAGCAGATCGCCTTCAACAAAGAGCACGGCATCACGCCCCGGACCATCCAGAAGAAGATCCGCAAGGGCATCGAGTCCGAACTCAAGGCCCGCCGCAAGGCCCGCGAGGGCGTCGAGGCCGCCGAGCCCGAGATCGACGCCCGCGAGTTCCTCAAGGCCCTCGAGGCCGACATGTTCGAGGCCGCCGAAAAGCTCGACTTCGAAAAAGCCGCCCACCTCCGCGACACCGCCAACGCCGTCCGCAAGCTCATCGAGGTCGAAACCTCCGAAGACCCCGACGCCCCCGTCATGGTCCGCCCCAGCGACCTCGCCGGCAAGAAGCGCGGCTCCGCCTCCCGCAAGTCCGCCAAGCCCGGCGAACCCGGCTCCAAACCCCGCCGCAAACGCCGCTCCTGATCCCCTCCCTCCCGAACCTAGTGGCACGGGCGTCCCGCCCGTTTCCTCCCATCCTCTCCCCGGGTGCCACTGCTCCGACTCGCCCGCAGGGCGAGGCGCAGCAGTGGCGAGCCCCCACACGCCCGCTCCTCCCGCGACCGGACGTTCCCGACCCGCGCGGTTCCGCGTTGCGTTCCGCCCGCCTACCGACCCACATCCACGAACGGCTCCGCCACCACCTGGTGCTCGTCCTCGAACACCACGAACCCCGTCCGCTCCGCCTTGATCATCCGCACGACGACCCCGTGCTCGAACAACTCGTCGCACATCGCCCGCATCCGCCGGATGTGCTCCACCGCCGTCGGCTTGAACCAGCTGATCGCCTTCCCGGGCGCATCCGGGCGCCGCGTCCGCGTCACCCGGTCCGGAGCATCCAGGTTCTTCCGGAACCAATCCAGATGCTCCCGAAGCCGATCGTGCGCCGCCTCGTCCAGTTCACCGTTCTTCAGCAGGCGATACACCACCTGGAACACACCCACCGGTCGGTGCGCGTCCTCGTCCATCTCCTCCGTCACAAATCGGATGTACATCGCTCGGCTCCTCCCGCCCCGATCATCGCCCGTCCAGACGGGCTCTACGAGCCCGGTCGCCCCGTCCTCGGGGCGATCTCCGCGCCGCACGTTCAGAAATCTCGCACGCAGTGCACGCTCGCGCGCGCACAAACGCAGCACTCCAAACTCACCCCCTTGCCAACCTCAAAACCCGGGTTACCTTCGCTTCCATGACCCCCGAACAACACCCGAGCCCGCCCCACGATCCCAACCCCGACCTCTCCGAGCACGCCCTCCGCCTCCTCCTCACCGGCGACCCCCTCCCCAACATCGCCGACACCCTCGGCATCCCCCTCACCCACCTCCTCGCCTGGGCCCGTTCCGAGATCGGCCGCTACCACCTCGAAACCCTCGCCCAACTCCTCCGCGCCCGCGCCGCCCTCATCGCCGACGACGCCCGTCCCGCGGCCATCGACGCCCTCGGCGCCATCGTCGCCCACCCCAGGGACGACACCGAACGCCGCCGCGCCGCCACCACCCTCGCCCGCGAAACCCGAGCCACCGCCAAGCGCACGCCCCCTCGCGCCCGCCCCGCGGAAGAGGACGCCCGCGACGCCGCGAGCCGGGAGGCGGAGGACGCCCCCGCCCCGGACCTCGCCGAAGACGCACACGCGACCGATCCGGACCTCGCGCGCGCCGACGGGGCGCCCCCCCCCCCCCCCCCCCCCCCCCCCACCCCCCCCCCCCCCCCCCCCCCCCCC
>CAYMFP010000346.1:0-3398 GCA_964389385.1 uncultured Phycisphaeraceae bacterium
CCTGCGCGCCTCGGCCGCCGAGCTGCTGCCGGCATTGGCCCGGGCGCCGGTGGTGGGGTGTGGGCCCCGCCTCGCCCCCCTGAATCGGGGTGGGCCGGCGGGGAGAAGTCGACGGCGAAAGGAGAGCGTCGGCGCGGAGCGCCGGCCCACGCCGCCCATGCCCTGTCTCGCCGTCCTGATCGCCGCGTTCTTCCCCCGCATCGCGATCGTGCTGATCGTGATCTTCAGCGACTGGCTGGGGCGGGCGTACGACACCTGGATCTGGCCGCTGCTCGGCTTCTTCCTGCTCCCCTACACGACGCTCGCCTACGCGCTGGCGTGGCACCAGACGGGCGGGAGCATCAGCGGCTTCTGGCTCGTGCTCGTGATCGTGGCGGTGCTGGTCGACCTGGCGCACCTCGGGGGAGGCGGGCGTTTCGTGAGCACCGGGCGTCGCAAGCACCGCTCCTGACACGCCGCCCGATCCGGCGTCAGCCCGCCACCACCGAGAAGCGGCCGCCGCTTCGGGGGCGTCGCTGCAGATGCGTGCCATCCTGGCAGTGCCGCTGCCGGGCGCCTGCCCATCGTGCTCATGTGCCACGCAGCGTGCCGTGCGGACAGCGCAGAAACGCAAGTTTCGTTTGGCACGTATTTTGTTAGTTTCTGAGCAGCACGCTCGCGGGCCGCCGACACGGCGCGAGTCCGCCAGTTCGCCCCGCCGCGGGGCGCTTCGCGAACTCCAGGCAGGCCTTCGCCCGAGTCCGGGCGGGGCCGCAACGCGAGTGCTCCGCGACGCCGATCCGGCGGCCGACGCCGCTGGTTGCCCCAACACGTGCGTTCCTCCACGCCGCGCCCGGCCGCGCGGCGGCGGAGTGACTGCGCCGATCGGGGAGGCCGGCCCGAGAAGGGACCCGAGAAGAAAGGAGGAACCATGAACCTCGTCAAACGAACGCGCAGCGACCGGAACGGCTCGACGGGCCTGCTCGCCCGCCGCAACGGGCAGGGGCTGACGCCGCTGGGCCGGTCGATCGAGGACCTGTTCCATCGCGCGTGGAGCGGCTTCGACGATCCGTGGTCGATGTTCGAGAGCCTGCCCGATTTCGGCTTCGCCGAGGCCTGGCCCGCGATGGACGTGTCGGAGGATGACAAGTCCGTCACGCTCCGGTTCGACGTGCCCGGCCTCGACGAGGAGAACCTGGAGGTCGAGGTGCTCGGGGACACGCTCACCGTGCGCGGCTCGCGCGAGGAGGAGCACGAGGACCGCCGCCTCCACCGCCGCGAGCGGGTCATGGGCAGCTTCACGCGGTCCGTCTCGATCCCGAGCTACGTCGACCCGGAGTCGATCGAGGCCAGCTACCGCAAGGGCGTCCTGACCGTGAGCATGCGCAAGGTCCCGGGCCGGGAACCCAGGCGCGTGCAGATCGCCACGTGAACGCCCGCCCGCGCGGCCCGACGGCCGCGCGCGGCGATTCCCCCTACCTCCGTCTTGAAAGGACCAACCATGAACGAACTGCTCCACACGCCGCACGTCCGCAAGAGGTACAGAGCCGAGCTGTACGCCGGGAGCGCGGCCGGCTTTCTCCTGATCGTGGCCGCGGCGGCGCTGCTGTGGCCGGTCGTCTACGTGTTCGCGCCCGCGGCCGTCGTGGCGGCGCTGGGCGGCGTGGCCGCGGCGGCGGGGACGCTGCTGCTGGGGCTGCTTCTCTGGGCCTTGATCGCGACGGCCGTGCTCGTCTCCGGCGGCGTCACGCTCGGCGCTCTGTTCGGGCTCGGGGTCATCGCCTGCCGCGGCGTGCAGGGGGCGCTGCTCTGGGCCGTCCGCGTGCGCGAGGTCGCTCGGCCGCGGGAACGGCTCGCGGGTCTCCGGCGCGCGATCGCGGACGCGGCCGCCCGGTGGCGGGCCCGCGCCGGCGAGGGGGCCGACGCGCTCCGCCGGGCCGCGGGGAACGCCGACCCTGCGCCTGTTCCCGTGACCGTTGAGCCCGCGGAGGCCGCGGAGGCGTTCGACGAGGACGACCGCCGCGTGGAACTCGCCCTGCTCGAGTCGTTCCCCGCGAGCGACCCCCCGGGCTACTACTGGCGCGAGGCGCGCCGCGACGCGCACGCCGTCGCCGCGACGCCGCACGAGCCTGCGCCGAGCCCCGCGGATCGCCCGGCGCCTCGCTCCGCCCGCCGGGCCCGCCGCCCGGGGCTCTGGAGGCGCGGGCGACGGGAGGACCTCCGCCCGGCCTGATCGGGCGTCTCAGCGGCGCGAGGCGGACCACGCGTTGTTCGCGCGATCGACGTCCGGCAGCACGCCGCGCGGGTCGATCTCCAGGCGCTCGACGCGCCGCCCGCCGGTCTCCCAGCGGGCGATGAACATGTCCGTCGCGTGCCACGCCTCGACGGGCAGGCGGCGGTCTTCGGTCGTGCCGTCGTCGTAGGTGACGCGGTACTCGACGGGCATCGGGATGCCGCCGAGGTCCCGGAAGATCGCGGTGGCGTCGCCGGCCCCCGAGTGCACGCGGGCGACGGCGAGGTCGATCGCGCCCGTCCCCGCGAACCACCCGCGCCAGAACCAGGCGAGGTCCTCGCCCGAGGCGTTCTCGATCGCTCGGAAGAAGTCCGCCGGCTGCGGGCTCGCGAAGGCCCACGCGCGGACGTAGCGGCGGAACGCGTCGTCGAAGCGTTCCGGCCCGAGGATGTACTCGCGCAGCAGGATCAGCCCGTAGGCGGGCTTGCCGTAGGCGAGGTGCCCGACCGCGTCCCACCCCGGCACGCGGTCGGGCGGGGTGAGGATCGGCGGATGGCGCAGGTAGGACATCTCGCCGGTGATCTCGCCGGCGAAGTCGGCGAGTTCCCGGAGCCCGAAGCCTTCGCTCCCCTTCCCTTCCGCGCCGTCCCCGCGCCCGCCCACGCCGGCGGCCCAGGCGTTCCACGAGTAGAAGTTCGCGAACGTGTTGAAGCCCTCGTCCATCCACGGGTGGCGCCGCTCGTCGCTGTTCACCACCATCGGGAACCACGTGTGCCCGACCTCGTGATCGACGACGCCGAAGAGGGCCTCCGCCGGCGTCTCGTCGTGGTCCGAATCCCCGGGATCGACCTGGCAGAAGATGATCTGCGGGTACTCCATCCCGTACTCGACGCCGTAGGTGTTCGACATCTGCGGGTAGGGGTACGCGAGCCCGAAGAACCCCGAGTAGAACTCGACGGCGTGGCGCACCATGCGGGCGCTGCCGCCCCACAGCTCCGCCACGCTCGGCGGGTAGAACGACTGGCAGAGGACGCGCCGCGTCCCGCCGCGCGGATCCGCGACCTCCGCCCCCACGGCCTCCCACGCGTAATCGGGAGAGCACGCGAAGGCGAAGGTGCGCACGTCGCTCGCCACGAACCGCCACGTCCGCCCCGCCCCGCCGCTCACCCCCCCACCGCCCCGCCTT
>CAYMFP010000347.1:0-3396 GCA_964389385.1 uncultured Phycisphaeraceae bacterium
GCCGCTCCGCCGACGCCGCCCCCCCGCGCGACGCCAGACGCCGCAGCAGACGCAGCTCCAGCTGATCGCTCACCTCGTCCGCCAGCAGCCGCAGCAGCTCCAGCGCCCCCGGCTCGGGCGTCCGCGGACGCGTGTCCACCGCGCACAGCACGCCCACCGCCCGACCGCCCACCCGCACCGGCGCCCCCGCGTAGAACCGCATCCGCGGGCTCCCCGTCACGTACGGGTTCTCCCGGAACCGCGGGTCCGCCGTCGCGTCCTCCACCACCAGCACGTCCTCGTGCACGATCACGTGGGCGCAGAACGACGCCGACCGCGGCGTCTCGCACGGCACCATCCCCGTCCGCGCCTTGAACCACTGCCGCTCGCCGTCCACCAGGCTCAGCGACGCCATCGGCGTCCCGAACCGCTCCGCCACCGCCGTCACGATCCGGTCGAACCGCTCCTCCGGCTCCGTGTCGAGCACCTCCAGCGACCGCAGGACCGCCAGGCGCTCCGTCTCATCGGCAGGCATCGGCACAGCAGGCAACGCGTCGCTCCTGGGACGGCCCGAGCGCGGCCGCACCGGCAGATCGACCCGCCCCCGGCAAGACATGAAGCGGCGCACGCTCCATGCACGCACATCGCAGGTGTTTCCCCTATCCCTCCCCAGCCATTTTTCTCCATCTCACCCGCAGTCCCCCCCTGTTCGCCCCACCCGCCCCGACACGCCACGCACCGGGGCATAAGAAGCATGGAATATGCGCGTGCCCCGATCTTGTCTGCACGGCCCCGGGCCTCTGCGGACATCGGTGCTCCGAGCAGCCGCTCCGGCGGCCGAGCGAGAGAGAACCGATGCACGCACCCAGCGCCCTCCTGCCGACCGCCGCCGCC
This sequence comes from uncultured Phycisphaeraceae bacterium, assembly GCA_964389385.1. Lineage (GTDB taxonomy): Bacteria > Planctomycetota > Phycisphaerae > Phycisphaerales > UBA1924 > CAYMFP01. The sequence goes on from CAYMFP010000347.1 coordinate 874, forward strand.
GCCCACGCGCAGGCCGTGGTGCTCGACGCCGCCCGCCGGCGCCGCTGAACCGGCCGCGGCCTCCGCTCATCCCGCCGTCTCCTCTCGGTTCCCCCCACCGAGGCGAAGGGGCTCCGCACAGCGGAGCCCCTTCGCACGTACGCCCCCGGCGCTCCCGCCGTGGTACGTTCTCGCCGTTCCCGCGAGACCGCCATGCCCGCGACCACCGACTGGCCCTTCCTCCTCGCCGCCGTCCTCCTCGCCTCGGCCGCCCTGGCGTTGCTGCACCACGCCCTCCTCGCCGGCCGCCCCAAAGGCCGCCTCCGCTGCCCCCGCTGCTTCTACGACCTCGCCCCCGACTACCGGCGCCGCCCCGTCCCGCCCTGGCGCTGCCCCGAGTGCGGCAGGGACATCGCCCGCGCCCGCCACCTCCGCCGCACCCGCCGCCGCCCCGTGCTCGCCGCGCTCGGGCTCCTGCTGCTCCTCACGGCCGCCGCCACGCCCCTCGCCCCCGCCTTCCGCCGCGGCGGCTGGCCCGCGATCATGCCGACCCGCCTGCTCATCCTCCTCCTGCCCATGACGCGGGCGCAGCACGACTGGGGGAGCAACTGGAGCCCGATCGAAAAAGAACTCGAGCATCGGGTCCGCGCCGATCGCCTCTCGCCGGCCGACTGGCGCTTCGCTTTGCGGAACGGCAACCTGATTCACTACCCCCGCTCGGTCCCGGCCGGCGAACCCATCGACATCACCGTCTTTGACCGCTGGTGGACGGACCTGTACATGATCGAGGTCGTGCCGCAGGGGCACGCCTACCCCGCCCCGACCGACGCTCCCCTCGACCGCTTCTGGCCTCCGGCCGCAGAGTACGAACGGCTGCTCCGATGCCCGCCGCTCGAACCGGGCGAGCGCGCCTTGAAGCTCAGCGTCCGCATCACACGCGGAGGGCGGTCGTGGCGCACCCTGAAGACGGACGCCGACTTGCGCAAGATCCCGGTCTGGGAAGGAGAGGTGCGGCGGCCGATCCGCGTTCGTGGCACGCCGAACGACTTCCGCCGCCCCCTCCCGTCGCCGGAGATGAACGCCGAGATCCGCGATGACTTCGGCTTCGCCCTGACGGCCTGGATCGCCGACAGCGACGGGATCGCGGGCCTCCACATCGGCGCGGACACGATCGCCGTCGGCACCGCCCGGAAGCCCACGCCCGAGGAGGAAGCCCTCGGCGCACGCCTCGCCTCCGGCTTCGTCGTCGAACTCGCCCGCGACGGCGTCGTGCGGGCGCGCCGACGCACGACTCCCGAACGCTTCCGCTTCTCGCCGTCGGGCAATGCCTTCGAGATCCGCTTCGACGCCGCGCACGGCCTCGACCCCCTCCCCTTCCCCCACCCCTTCCCCCACGCCCTCCTCCACCCCGACGAGCTCCCGCGCTGGGAGGTCATCGTCCGCGGCGATCCCGTCGCCCCCCTCGCCTTCCCCGACACCGACCTGCACTGGGACGGCCTCCTCCGCCGCCCCCTCGCCGATCTCCTCGACGAGGACCACCTCGCCGCCGTCCGCTCAACGCATCACGAGGAACCGCACGACTGAGCGGCGGACCGGGCGCCAAGGCCCGCAACCCGCCTTTGTCTTCGCGGCCTTCGCGTACTCCGCCCCGCCCTCGATGCCTTCCTACGCCAACGCCCCCAATCCCGTCAGCCCCAGCGGTTCCTTGGTGAAGAACGGCTCCGCCGCGTCCGTCCCGATCCGCGAGCCCAGGTACTTCGCGCCCGCCTCCAGCCACTCCATCACCCTGCGGTTCTTCTCGGGAATCACGAACTGCGTCTCGTACGCCCGGATGCTCGCCATCTTCTGCTCGAGGAACCCCGAGATGTCGATCAGGAAGTTCGGGTCCGGCAGCCACCGCAGGTGCGTGCAGTAGTAGTAGAACAGCCACTTGGGGTAGATCGGCGGCCCGATCTCCGGCAGGACCCAGGGGTGGGGCTCGGGGTGCGGCATGTCCACCTTGCTCAGCTTCGCGTCGAACCGCGCATCCTCGCAGATCCGCGTCACCGCCCGGTGGTCCGGGTGCGCATCCTCCGGGAACGGCACGAACAGGATCTCCGCCTGGTGCGCCCGGATCACCCCCGCCACCTTGTGCCGGCTCTCGACGTCGTGCTCCACGTACCGGTTCGGCAGCCCGAGCTGCACCCGCCGCACCGGACGCCCCTCCGGGAACCGCCCCGGGTCCGGCGACAGGATCTTCGCCGCCGCCTCCGCCTCGCGCTCGCGCTTCTCCACCGTCCCGTGCGGCGTCGGCTCCCCGTTCGTCACGTCCAGCAGCAGCACGTCGTGCCCCTGCGCCGCGAACTTCGCGATGCTCCCACCCATCCCCAGCTCCTGATCATCCGGGTGAGGGCCGATAACGAGGATCTTTGCCATACGCGGCGATCCTACGGCCTCCGCCCCCGCCCGCGCCGGCCCGGGCGCTTTCCCGCCCCCCAGCCCCCGCCCTCACGCCGCGGATTCGGCGGTCCCCCGCCGAATCCGCAGGTCACGACCGTCCACAAC
>CAYMFP010000348.1:0-3396 GCA_964389385.1 uncultured Phycisphaeraceae bacterium
TCGGGGCGCACCGCGCCGCTGGTCCGGGTCATCGCCCGTCCGCCCCGTTCGGGTGCAGGAAAGCCAGGTGTCCTTCCGCGTGCCGCAGGTGGAGTTGCTTCCACTCCTCGTGCGTCATCTTCCCGAAGACCGGGTTGGGCCGCTCGGGCGCTCCGCGTTCGAGCCGCTCGAAGGCCCGGCGGAGCCGTTCCAGCCCCTCCCGCGTCGGCATCGGCTCGGTCCCGTACGTTCCCCCCGGCACGCCGGGGAGCCGGACGCCGAACTGCACCCGCCGGAGCGCCGAGTTCTTCAGCAGCGGGCCGAGCAGCCGCACGAACCACGGGGGGCTCGCCGGGTACCCGTCGAACGCGCCGTCGATCCACCACGCCAGGTGCCCGAAGATCTGCCCGGGCGTCCAGTTGCCGCTGCGGCGGAGCGTCCCCGCCTCGTCCGCGGCCGCGCACCGCTCGGCGTCCGCGAGCGCCTCGGCGATCGTCGCGAAACGCACCGGCCGCCGGTCGGTCGTCGAGCGGGTGTCCACCGGGGCCCGATCCATGCGCGCCTCCCTTCGCCCCGCCGCCGCCGCGGGAGCGTACGCGATGCGTGCGCGTGGCGCGCACGCCGACCCCCCGGGTCGCGCCGCCCAGGTTGAAGCCCCGCGGGGCCCCATCTATCCTCACCGCTCCCCCGGCTCCCGTCACACGCGACAGGTTCCGGCGGGCCAAGAAAAGGCCTTCTGAAGAGGCGCCGGCGGGGCGATGCCGCCCCCGCCGGACGAGCAGACGCGGAACTCGCCCGGAACCCTCTCGCACGGGGCCCGGGTCGCGGGGAGAAAGCGCCGCCGTGGGAGCCGTCGTCAACCCCATCGTCCTTTACCTCGCCTGCGCTCTCGCGGCCGTGGGCATCGCCATCGCTCTGCCCCGCAAGCGCCGGAGCCTCGCCGCGGTCGGCATCACCCTCGCCGGGATCGCGACCGGGCTGGTCCTCCTTTCCATGGGGATCCTCGCCGCCCGCGTCGGCGAACTGCCCACCTTCAACTTCTACGTCTTCGCCGCGATCGCGCTGCTCGCGAGCGTGCGCATGATCACGCACCGGCGGCCGGTCTACTCCGCCCTCTACTTCATCCTGACGATCATCGCCTCCTGCGGGCTGTATCTCCTGCTCTCCGCGGAGTTTATGGCCTTCGCCCTCATCATCATCTACGCCGGCGCCATCCTCATCACCTACCTGTTCGTCATCATGCTGGCGACGCAGGCCCCCTCCGCCGACGACCCCGAGGCCCAGGCGGAGTACGACGTCAGCGCCCGCGAGCCCGGCGTCGCCGCCGGCTTCGGCTTCCTCCTGCTCGCCGCCCTGAGCACGCTGGTGCTCTCCGGTGTCCGCGACCTGCCGACCCTCGCGCCGGAGGCCGCCGCCGCACGCGACGCGCAGGTCGACGCCCGCATGGCCCTGCTCGCCCGCCGCGTCGACAACGCCCTCGCCGAGGGCGGGCTGCTCCTCCCCGGCGAGCGCGTCGCCCGCGTCCCCGCCGGTGATCTCGGGCTCGACTTCGAGGGCCCCGCGGCCGACATCGTCCCCGCCGAGGGCCGCGTCACCGTCCACGGCACCCGGCGCCTCCCGCCCGGCACCCGCGTCATCCCCGTCTCGCCGGGCGGCGAGCCGCTCGATCTCGACGGCCCGGAGGCGCTGGCCTTCGTCGAAAGCGTCGTCGATCCGGCCGTCTCCGGCTCCGAGGCTCCCGCCGCCCGGGGCCCGCTCGTCAAGCTCGTCGCGACGGACGACCTCCCCGAGGGCGTCGCCTACGCCCGGGTGATCGACGGCGAGGAATTCCCCCAGCGCCTCCGCTCGCTGACCAACACCGAGGCCCTCGGCTTCAACCTCCTCCACGACCACCCCGTGGCGATCGAGATCGCCGGCGTCATCCTGCTCATGGCGATGCTCGGGGCGACCGTCCTCGCCCGCCGCCGGATCGAGGTCGGCGAGCAGCAGACCCGCGATCGCGATCTCCGCCTCCTCGACGCGGCAGACGGGAGGACCGCGTGAACGACCTCCTGATCCAGACCCTCGCCCCCGCCCTCCCCACCCTTGCGCAGTCGAGCTACCCCGAGCCCTTCGGGCAGCTCGCGCTGGCGCACTACCTCTTCCTCTCGGGGACGCTCTTCGCCCTCGGGCTCATCGGCTTCGTCAGCCGCCGGAACCTCATCCTGATGTTCCTGTGCACGGAGCTGATGTTCCAGGGGGCCGGGCTCGCCCTCGTCGCCTTCAGCCGCTACCACCTGAACTTCGACGGGCAGACGTTCGTGATCTTCGTCCTCACCGTCGCCGCCGCGGAGGCGGCGATGGCCCTGGCCCTCGTGGTGCTCCTGTTCCGCAAGCGTGAAACGCTCTCCGCGGACGAGTGGAAGGACATGTCGGGCTGATGACCGCGGGTCTCCTCTCCACCATCGCGTCCTCGTTCGCCGCCCCGCTCACCCTCGGGCTCGCCGAGCCGCTCTCCGCGGCCGGCGCCCACGGCGCCTCCGGCGGCGTCTCCGAGGGGCCGTTCTGGGCGGTCCTCGTCCTCGCGCTGCCCTTCCTGGCGTTCGTGCTCAACGCGCTCTACGCCGCGACGGGCATGAAGACGCGCCTCCCCGCGTGGACCACCGTCGCCGCCCTGGCCGGCGCGTTCCTCGCCGTCGTCGCGCTCTTCGTCGCCCGCGGCGAGCCCGGGGCCGGCCTCGCCCAGATCGTCCACCTCTGGGACTGGATCCACGTCGCCGTCCCCGGCGCCGTCGGCGACCGGTTCGAGGCGAACTTCGCCTTCTACATCGACTCGCTCACCATCCTCTGGATGCTCTTCGTCACGGGGCTGGCCACCCTGATCGCCCTCTACGCCAGCGAGTACATGGGCCACGACGTCGGCCTCGGCTACTGCCGCTTCTTCGCCGCCTTCAGCCTCTTCGTCGTCTCCATGACCTGCCTCGTCATGGCCGACAACCTCGTCCTGCTCTACCTGGGGTGGGAGGGCGTCGGCCTCTGCTCCTACCTGCTCATCGGCTACTTCTACAAGAAGCCCTCGGCCGTCGCCGCCGCTAAGAAGGCCTTCATCGTCAACCGCATCGGCGACCTCGGCCTCGCCCTCGGCATCTGGCTCGCCTTCACCCACTTCGGCACCGTCGAGTACGCCGAGATCTTCGCCTCCGAGAAGCTCCAGGCGTACCTCGCCGCCGCCTCCGCCGGCGACTTCTCCGCCATCCCGATGGAGGCCCAGGGCATCGCCCTGCTCCTGATGGTCGGCGCCTTCGGCAAGTCGGCGCAGTTCCCCCTCTACGTCTGGCTCCCGGACGCGATGGAGGGCCCGACCCCCGTCTCCGCCCTCATCCACGCGGCCACCATGGTCACCGCGGGCGTCTACCTGATCGCCCGCATGTACCCGGT
>CAYMFP010000349.1:0-3385 GCA_964389385.1 uncultured Phycisphaeraceae bacterium
GGGGTGGGGTGGGGGTCAGAGACGGAGGTCCGCGGCGGCCGCGGTGCCGCGGACCTGCTCGGGGCTCTTGCACCCGGGGATGACGCACGTGACGGCCGGGTTCTTCAGGCACCAGGCGAGGGCCCACCGGGCCATGTCGACGCCGGGGGGCACCTCCTCGCGGCGGATGCGTTCGACCTCGCGCAGGGCCTCGTCGGTCTGCTCCTGCTCGCGCCGCCCGCGGACCTCGTCCTTGTCGAAGGCGTGCCCCGGGCGGTACTTGCCGGAGAGGAAGCCGCTGGCGAGCGGGACGCGGGCGAGGACGCCGAGGTTCTGCTCGCGGCAGGCGGGGAACGCGTCGGTCTCCGCGCGGCGGTCGAGGCGGTTGTAGACGGCCTGGATCACCTCGATCCCGCGCTCGCGCGAGGCGGCGACCTGGCGGGCGTAGTCCCGCACGCGGACGCTGTTGCCGACGTGGCGGATCTTGCCCTGCTCCCTGGCGCGGTGGAGGACCTCGAGGACGCCGTCGTCCCAGAACTCGTCGTCGCCCCAGGAGTGGAACTGGTAGACGTCGATGCGGTCGGTGCGCAGGGCTCTGAGCGAGGCCTCGAGCTGGGCGGCGACGTCCTCCGGGCGGCGGGGCTCGGTGCGCTCGAAGGGGGCGTGGTACCGGTGCCCGAACTTGGTGCAGACGACCCAGCGGTCGCGGTCGCGCTCGATCGCGGCGCCGCAGAAGCGCTCGCTGGCGTGGTCGCCGTAGCACTCGGCGGTGTCGAGGATGTTGATGCCGCAGTCGCGGGCGGCGTCGAAGACGGCGTCGACCTCCGGCTGCGCGTACGCGCGCCCCCACTCGCCGCCGAACTGCCACGTCCCCACGCCGACGACCGAGACCTCCAGCCCCGTGCTCCCGAGCGTTCTGTACTCCATGCGTTCGTCCTTTGCGTGAGAGCAACCACGGAGATCACGGAGGGCACGGAGAGGAGAGATGTGTGACCGATGCGATCCTTGGGACAGCGTATCCCCGCTTCACCTCCGTGTGCTCCGTGGTTGCTCCCGATGCTCGCCGGATCATCGGCGGTCAGACGCCGTCGTAGGACTCGACGGCGCGGGTGATGGCGGCGAGGTCGTCGCCGGTCAGTTCGAGCGTGCCGGCGCCGCAGTTCTCGATCGCCTGCCGGGGGCTGCGGGCGCCGCAGAGGACGTGGGTGCACCCCGGCTGCGCGAGGGTCCACGCCATGGCCACCTGCCCGAGCGTCGCGCCGTGGCGCTCGGCGATGGGGCGCATCGGCTCGAGCATCGCCTGGACCCGGCGGATGTTGTCGGGCTGGAAGCGGGGCTTGTGGCGGCGCTGGTCGCCCTCGGCGAAGGCGCGGTCGGGGGTGACCTTGCCGGTCAGCAGGCCCTGGGCGAGCGGGCTGTAGGCGAGGAAGGCCAGGCCCATCTCGGCGCACTTCGGGAGCGTCGTCCGCTCGGCGCCGCGGTCGAGCATGGAGTACTTCTCCTGGTCCGCGTCGAGACGCCCGAACCGCGCGTACGCCTCGAGCTGCTCGGGCGTCGCGTTCGAGACGCCGATGGCGCGGATCTTGCCCTCCTCCCTGAGTTCCATCAGGGCGCCCATCCGCTCCTCGATCGGCGTGGCGTCGTCCTGCCAGTGCGTCTGGTAGAGGTCGATGACGTCGGTCTTCAGGCGCCGGAGGCTGCGTTCGATCTCCTCGCGGATGCCGTCGCGCCCGCTGTAGATGGAGACGTCGAAGCTCTTCTCGGTCGGCTCGCCGCTCCAGTCGATCGTCTCCTCCGTGGTGGAGAACTTGCGGGCGGCCCGCTTCTTCTGCTCGTCGGTCAGGTCCCAGCGCATGGAGCACTTGGTGGCGAGCACGACGCGGCCGCGGCGGTCGGCGATGGCCTTGCCGACGATCTCCTCGCTGCGCCCGAAGCCGTAGACGGGGGCGGTGTCGATGAGGTTGCCGCCGGCGTCGAGGAAGGCGTGGATGGCCCGGATCGCCTCGTCCTCGTCGGCGCCGCCCCAGGTCCACCCGCCGATGGCCCAGGCCCCGAAGCCGATCACCGACGCCTCGATCCCCGACCCGCCCAGCGTGCGCATCTTCATGAAGAGCCTCCGGCCGTCCCGCGGTCCGCGGGAGAGCAACCACGGAGCACACGGGGAACACGGAGGGAGGCGGGGCGCCGCGTGCATCCTCCCGGCTTCGCTCCGTGCCCTCCGTGGCTGCTCCGAATGAACGTCACCACGCGTAGTTCTTGGGGGCCTCGCCGCCGGGGCCGGGCCAGATCTCGTCGAGGCGGGCGAGCGTCTCCTCGCTCAGCTTCAGCTCGGCGGCGCGCAGCGCGCCGGCGAGCTGCTCCACCGTCCGCGGGCCGATGATCGGGGCCGTGACGACCGGGTTGTGCAGCAGCCAGGCGAGGGCCACCACGGCCGGGCTCTCGCCGAGTTCGCGGCAGAGGGCCTCGTACCGCTCCACCCGCTCGCGGTGCCGGCCGAGGATGCCCTGCATCCGCTCTTCGCCGCGCCTGCCGCCCTCCCGTTCCTTCGTCTTCTCGATGATTCCGCCGAGCAGCCCCCCGCCGAGCGGGCTCCACGGGATGATCCCGAGCCCGTAGTGCCGGCAGGCGGGGACGACCTCCGCCTCGATCGCCCGGTTCTGCAGGCTGTAGACGCTCTGTTCGCTCACCAGGCCGGGAACACCCGCGCGCCGGGCGAACTCGCCGTACCGCGCGATGTCCCAGCCGGCGAAGTTGCTCGAGCCCGTGTACACGGCCTTGCCCTGCTTCTTCAGCGTGTCGAACGCCTCGAAGACCTCCTCGACCGGGCAGTCCCGGTCGATGTGGTGCATCTGGTACAGGTCGATGGCGTCGGCGCGGAGGCGGCGGAGCGACTCCTCGCAGCTCAGGATGATCTTGCGGGCGCTCAGCCCGGGCTCGCGGTCCGGATCGTGCCCCGCCCCGATCTGCATGCCGCCGTAGACCTTGGTCGCCAGCACGACGCGCTCGCGCCGCCCCCCGCCCTGGGCGAACCAGCGGCCGATGATCTCCTCGGTCAGCCCCGGGTGCCCGACGGTCTCGCCCGGGTTCCAGACCTTGCGGCCGTAGACGTTCGCGGTGTCGAAGAAGTTGATCCCCTCCTCGAGGGCGCGGTCCATGATCGCGAAGGCGTCCTGCTCGCTGGTGACCGGGCCGAAGTTCATCGTGCCGAGGCAGAGCGGGCTCACCCGCACGCCGCAGTTCGCGCCCAGCCGACGGTGCCGCATCGCCATCTCGAAGTCCTCCTCAAAGGGTTGGGCCCGCGGGCGCGCGGCCGGCGCCCCGCAGAGCATGCCTGAAAGCGGCGAGGATCTCCCCCGTCGACCAGCGATCCCGTCGCGGGGCAGGGGCGCTCACGATAGACGCCCAC